>JADJDU010000011.1 GCA_016702505.1 Microthrixaceae bacterium | reverse complement strand
ATGGCCAAAGCCCGGGCGATCGCCACCCGCTGTTGCTGACCGCCAGAGAGTTGGGCTGGGTGGGCGTCGGCCTTGTCGGTCAGGCCGACTCGCTCCAGCATGGCCTCCGCCACACCCTGGGCCTCGGAAGCGGATCGGCCCAACACCTTGCGTTGGGCCATGGTCACGTTGTCGATGACGCGTAGGTGGGGGAAGAGGTTGAACTGCTGGAACACCATTCCGATGGTGCGGCGGACCAGGTCGAGGTCGCAGTCGGGGTGGGTGATGTCGATCCCATCGATAAGCACTGCGCCTGCCGATGGTTCCTCCAAGCGGTTCACGCACCGCAACAGGGTCGACTTGCCTGATCCCGATGCACCGATGACGCAAACCACTTGGCGGGGGGCCACCGCGAGGTCGACACCACGCAACACGTGATTGGCCCCAAACGACTTGTGAAGGCCGCGGAGCTCGATCGCTGGGGTCACCGATTCCGATGTGGTCATCTAGTCGCCTTGGAGCGTCGTTCGAGAATTGCCACCAGACGGGTCAACGGGATGGTTATGGCCAGGTACATAGCTCCGGCGACCACCAGGGAGGTGCCGTTGAAGTCCTGGGCGTTGGAGCGTCCGAACTGGGTCAGCTCCTTGCTCTCGATGGTGGTTCCGAGCACCGACAGGAGGGCGGTGTCCTTGAGGAGTAGGACCAGCTCGTTGGTGAGCGGTGGGATGACAACCCGAAATGCCTGGGGGATCACCACCCACCTCAGGGTTTGGATGTGGGTCATGCCCAGTGACCGGGCGGCTTCGACCTGACCACGTGGTACCGCCTCTATCCCCGCTCGGATCGTCTCGGCCAGGTAGGCGCCCGCCACCAGCGAGAGGGCCACGATCCCGCCGCTGGGAACACCGAGGATCTCCGGATACTGGAACTTGAGTGCGATCGGTCCGATGAATCCCACGAAGATGATCGTCAGCAGGGCCGGGAGCCCCCGGAATATCTCGATGTAGGTGGCGGCGAACCACCGGTACGGTCGGATGCTGCTGAGGCGGAGAAGCGCCATCGACAGGCCCAGCACCACGCCGCCGATGAAGGACAGCACGGTGTAGATGAGCGTGTTCTTGGCCGCGATCGTGATGATCTCGGGGAACTGCTCCCGGGCCCGTTCGAGATCGAAGTACTTGTCGGCCACCACCGCCCAGTCGGCGAGGATGATCACGGCACCCAACACCGTGAGCCCGAGGGCGTATGCCCCTAGGCGCAGCGAACGGCTGCGCCTTCGCTTGGCGCGTCCGGAGCGGTACAGCTCGGGGAGGGCGTCACCCTCCCCGAGCTTGGCGGCGGTCGTTTCCGTCATGGGTTGCTTCGTGACCGCGTCGGCGGTGGGGCGGCTGGGTCAGCCGACCTTCACCAGCAGCGACTGGTCGGCCTTGAAGTACGGGTCGGTGAAGTCGACCTCGGCCTTGCGCTCGTCGTTGATGGTGACCGACGACGCGACCAGGTCACAGGTGCCAGCGGCCAGGTTGCCCAAGATGCCGTCGAACACGACGTCGAGGACCTCGAGCTTGGCGTCCATGGTCACCGCCATGGCGTCGACCAGATCGATGTCGAACCCGGTGTACTGGAGGCCACGTGGGCCTTCGCCTTCCATCTCCATCGGGGCGTAGGGGATGTCCGAGCAGACGGTGAGGGTATCGGTGCCCTCCACGTCGGAGGGTCGGGTCCGGGGCCGGCCTCTTCGCCGTCGAGCGGGAAGTACTTGGCGTACAACAGGTCGTAGGTGCCGTCGTCGCGGACGGCCTGGAGCGCGGTGTTCAGCTTCTCGGTCAGGTCGCTGCCCTTGGCCACCGCGAACCCGTACTCCTCACCGGTCTCGTAGGTCTCGACCACCGCGACCGAGTCGTCCTCGGCTACTCGCCCGGCGTTGACCGGCAGGTCCTGAAGGATGGCGTCGATGTCGCCGGACTCGAGGGCGCCGAACAAGCCGGTGGTGTCCTCGAAGGACTTCACCGTGGCCCCTTCGGGCTTGTGCTCATTGGCGTAGGTCTCACCGGTGGTCCCGGCCTGTACCCCGATGGTCTTGCCCGCGAGGTCATCGAGGCTCTTGATGGCGGTTTCGCCACCGTTGGCGTTGGAGTCGTTGCCGGGCGCGGTGGACTCGGCGGGCTTGGAGTCGTCGTCGCTGGAACAGCCGACTCCTCCGAGCAGCATCGTGGCAGCCAGCCCGAGGGCGAGGACGTGGTGGGCGCGGTGACGGCGCATGCAGGCTCCTGGTCGGTGAAAGGGGCGAGTTTCGGCCAGCGTAGATCGCTGGGTTCGAGCTGAAGTGGTCCGCGAGGAGCGGCTTCGTCTGGCACCGGGCCTGGGCTGGTTGGCAGGCTTCGGCGATGATGTGGGGGTTCGACGATGAATGGGACACCGGGTTGGGTAGCGCCGACCCGCTCGGTTTCCCCGGTTACGCCGACAAGCTCGATGGGCTGACGTCGGAATCGGTGCGCACCGGGTTGGCCTCGATCGGCGGGCAGTCGGTGGTGCTGATCGAGGGTGACTTCGGGGTGATCGGCGGGTCCATGGGTTTGGTCCACGGCGAGAAGGTGGTCCGGGCCTATGACCGTGCCGTCGAGCGCCGGCTTCCCGTCGTCATGGTCACCCGTTCGGGTGGGGCGCGGATGCAGGAGGGGATGGTCGCCCTGGTGCAGTTGTCCCGGGTGGCGGCCGCCGCCCGCCGTCACACCAACGCTGGGCTCCTGTCAGTGGCGGTGCTCCGCTCGCCGACGACAGGCGGGGTTCTGGCGTCGTATGGCTCGCTGACCGATCTGCGAGTGGCCGAGGCCGGAGCGACCATCGGGTTCGCCGGGCCGCGGGTGTCCGAGGCGATAACCGGGCGGCCGGTGGGTGTTTCATCACACACGGCGGAGTCGGCGCTGGCGGCCGGGCTGGTCGACGCGGTTCTCGACCCCGACGACGTCGGACGTTGGGTGGAGGCGGTGTTGGGTGTAGGTGACCTCCCGCTGGAGGTGGAGGAGTGGGGTGGTGACATCGAGGCTCAGCCGGGCGATCCCACCTCGGGCGCATGGGCCGAAGTTGCCGCCGCCCGTCGCCACGATCGGCCCAGCGGCACACAGCTGGCCTCCGGATTGGTGACGTCGTGGGTGGAGCTTTCGCCGGCCACCGACCCGACCCTTCGCACCGCCCTGGCCACGGTGGCCGGTCAGCGGGTGGTCATGGTGGCCAGCGATCGTCACGCCCGAACCGGTCGGCCCGGGCCCGACGCCTACCGGCTGGCCCGTAGAGGCATCGGCATGGCTGGGCGCCTGGGCCTGCCGGTGCTCACGCTGATCGACATGCCCGGGGCCGAACCCGGAGCAGAGGCCGAGAACGGCGGGATCGCCAGCGAACTCGCTCGGACTTTCGCGGACATGGCCGACCTGCCCAGCCCGTCCATCTCGGTATGTGTGGGGGAGGGCGGAAGCGGCGGTGCGCTGGCGTTGGCTGCGGCCGATCTTCTGCTGGTGCAGGAGCACAGCGTGTTCTCGGTGATCGGCCCTGAAGGGGCGGCGGTGATCCTCGAACGAGATGCTTCCGCCGCTCCTCGGGTGGCTGAGCTCCTGAAGCTCACCAGCGCTGATCTGTTGGAGTTGGGGATCGTGGACGGCGTGATCGCGGATGATCCTGAGACGTTGGCCGAGGTGGTGGGTCGAGCAGTCCTGTCTGCCGTCGGTGGCCGCGGAACAGGCCGAGACGAGCACGACGTGATCGTCGGTCGCCGTCTCACCCGCTTCGATGACGCCACGGTCCGGTGGTTGTCAGAGGACTAGTGCTGCAAGAGACAACGTTTGCGCTGTTGCGAGCTTGCGAGCCACTGAGCAAACGCCGTCGAGCCCCCGCAACGAAGTGAGGACCAGGCTCGACGGAACCAGGAATCGTCCGCCGAAGGCGGCCCACGAGAACGGGGCAGCGTTCAGCGCAGGTGAGTCCCTACCCCAGCAATGGTTGCCGGTCACGAATCCTCTCTGTGTCAAGCGGTCGACCTGGGCGGTGTTGGGGCGCGTCGGGGGGACGGCGTGGAGCCGTGGTCGTAGCGTGTCGATGGGTCCGGGAGTGACCTTGCCGAAGAGCTGGCTGTCAGGGATGCGAGGCCGGTCACGCAGGCTTGGAGTCGTTCCCGTTTGTCCTCCCGGGCCCGTTGTCAGCCGCGAGTGCGGGCCGTGTCGGCAACCAGTTGGCGATACACCGAGTTGGAGATCTGGCGCTTGAGCGCTCGGATCGCTTCCTTCTTGGTCTTGCCATCGGCGACGCGCCGATCGAAATAGGCGCGGCCGTCGGAGTGGGTGTGGCGGATCTGGCAGATGGCCGCCAGGTGCAGTGCGTGGTTGAGGTTCCGGTTGCCTCGGGTTGAGAGCCGGTGAACCGTCCGTCCCCCCGAGGAGAACTCGACCGGAGCGGTGCCGTTGTAGGCGGCATAGCGGTCGCGGTTGGCAAACGCTGTGATATCGCCCGTGTAGCCGATCAGCATCGCGGCGATGACCGGGCCGATGCCGAAGATGTCCGTGACCGTTGTCCCTGACGCGGCGACCACTGCTGCGATTCGCTTGTGCGAGGCCTTGAGTTGTTCGTCGAGACGACGGATATCTGCGAGGAGCTCAAGAGCCACGTCGTATCGGATCTGCTCGGCGGGTGTCGTCGGATGGACCGCTGCCCGAACCGATCGACGTCGGAAGCCTTGATTTCCTTGGCGATCCCGCCGGCATCGAGTTCGAGCAACAGGGCATGCAGCCGTGACACGACCCTGCACCGCTGTCGGCCGATATCACTGTTGCGCTTCGCCAGCAGGCGAAGCACCTCGCTGTGTCCAACCGGTCGAACCTGACGCAACCCGCTCGTGCGCAGCGCGGTCACCGCCACCGACAAGGCGTCGTTCGGGTCATTCTTGGATGAGTGCCCGGTGCCGAGCAGCCTGGTCCGCGAAGCCAGTGTCGCCGGCACATTGAGGACGTGCTCGCCGGTGGCGACGAGCTGCTGTGCCAGCAAGTAGCCCAGGCCGTCGGCACCCTCGATCGCCCAGGTCCGCGTCGGGAACGGTTCGGCCCATTCCAACAACTGGGACACCTGAGCCCGCGTCGCTCTCACCTTCTTGGCGCTGAGCCGACACTCCTTGGCATCGATCGCGACAGCGGTGTGCGATGCCTTGTGGGGATCGACCCCGATAATCACCTGCATGGAAAGTCCTCCGTAGCTCGTTCGATTAGGAACCACGCCGGGCACTCCTGCTTCCGATGGCGGTGCTGTTCCTCTCTTGAGCCACGACGCGGCGAAGCCCCGACCAGGACGCCCTTCGTGTAGAAGCCAGACCCACGAACAAGCCGGCAGGCACTAGATGAGCCGCCCCGGCCAGGACCTCTCAGACGCTAGGGGAACACCCCCAACGCATGATCAGATTCTCAAGCAGGCACTAGACGGCGTCGCCGGCTTGACCACGTCGGCAGAGGTGGCACCATGACCGGTTCGTCCAGCGCTAGGTAACAGGAGAGCAGCCCATGGGTCCACTGTCGGGAATCAAGGTCGTAGAACTGGCCGGGATCGGCCCCGCGCCCTACACCGCCATGTTGCTGGCCGATCTGGGTGCCGATGTGGTGAAGGTCGACCGGTCGGCGAACGTGACCGGGGCAGACCCGGCGGTGCCGCCGTCCGACATCACCGGGCGTGGCCGTCGATCCATCGGTGTCGACCTGAAGAACCCCGACGGCGTCGCAACTGTCTTGGATCTGGTCGAGCAGGCCGATGCGCTGCTCGAGGGATTCAGGCCCGGGGTGATGGAGCGACTGGGCCTGGGCCCCGACGTGTGCCTGGAGCGCAACCCTCGCCTCGTGTTCGGACGGATGACCGGCTGGGGTCAGGACGGCCCGTACGCGTCCACGGCCGGCCACGACATCAACTACATCGCCCTGGCCGGCGTGCTCGAGCCGATGGGACGGGCCGGTGAGCAACCGACCCCCCCGCTCAACCTGGTCGGCGACTTCGGTGGCGGCGGGATGCTGCTGGCCTTCGGGGTGTGCGCGGCGCTGTTGGAGGCCCGCACCTCGGGCAAGGGCCAGGTGGTCGATGCCGCCATGATCGACGGTGCCGCCAGTCTCATGACCATGACCTGGTCGTTCCGGCACATGGGGATCTGGCATGACGAGCGGGGGACCAACATGCTCGACACCGGTGCCCACTTCTATGACACCTATGAGACCTTGGACGGCAAGTACGTCTCCATCGGTTCCATTGAGCCCCAGTTCTACGCCGAACTCCTGCGCCTCACCGGCATGGACGCAGAGGAGCTCCCGTGGCAGCACGACCGCAGCCAGTGGCCCGCCCTCAAGGAGCGTTTCGCCGAGGTGTTCCGGTCCAAGACCCGCGACGAGTGGTGCCAGATCATGGAAGGTACCGATGTCTGTTTTGCCCCGGTTCTGACCATGGAGGAAGCCCCGCATCATCCCCACATCGCTCAGCGCGGTACCTACACGGAGGTCGAGGGGCTGACCCAGCCGGCCCCCGTCCCTCGCTTCAGCCGTACGCCGGGGGCGGTGGCCCGCCCGCCCGCTCACGCCGGCCAACACACCGATGAGGTGTTGGCCGAGTGGGGGGTCGATGCCGACGTGATCGCCGGCCGCCGCGCTTCGGGCGCCATCGCCTGACCCGATCGCTAGCGTGACCGGCCATGGGGACCATCGTCAGCTTCCATGCCCATCCCGACGACGAGTCGATCGCCACCAGCGGCCTGCTGGCTCGAGCCTCCGACGGCGGTCACCGCGTGGTGTTGGTGTTCGCCACGAGAGGTGAGCTGGGCACGCCGGTGGACGGGGTGCTCGATGAGGACGAGCAGTTGGCGCTGAGGCGCACCGCCGAGTGCTACGAGTCGGCCGCCGTCATCGGCGCCCACCGGGTGGAGTTCCTCGGCTTCACCGATTCGGGCATGGAGGGTGAGGCCACCAACGATGCTCCGTGGAGCTTTCGGCAGGCCGACGTCGACCATGCCGCTCGTCGTCTGGCGGTGATCCTCGAGGAGGAGAAGGCCGACGTGATCACCACCTACGACGACCACGGTGGTTATGGCCACCCCGACCACGTCCAGGTCCATCGGGTCGGCAAGCGGGCCGCAGAACTGGCCGGGGTGCCGGTGGTGGCTCAGAGCACGATGAACCGCGACCACATCAACCGGTCCCGCCAAGCAGCGGTGGACCTGAACGTGGACCTCGGCGATGACCTGCCATCCGAGTTACCCGAGGGCTTCGGCAGCGCCGAGTCCATCATCACCCACTCTGTCGACGCCCAGCCGGTGATACAACGCAAGCGGTCCTCGATGTTGGCCCATGGAAGTCAGATCGGTGCCGATCACTTCATGGCGGCCATGCCCCTGGAAGCGTTCGAGTACGTGTTCGGCACCGAGTGGTTCATCGTCGAGGATCTCCTCGACAACCCGCCGGCCGTGTTCGGCGAGCTGTTCAAGGCCCTGTGACCCAACCCGAACCCGGCCGAGGCGGCGGGTTGCCGGTAGGGTCGAAATCCTCACGCCGGGCACAGGGGTACGAGATGCGCGCACGAAACCACACCAAGATCACCACGGCCACAGCAGCGGTGCTGGCCCTGGCCTTCGCCGTCGTCGGGGCCGGGTCGACAACCTCGGGCGCTGGTCCTGATCCAAGCGGAGCGCACGCCGGTCGTGGTCTGCCTGGAGACGACGTCCGCCTCAACGAGATCCAGGTGGTCGGTAGCCACAACAGCTACAAGGTTCTGCCCAGTCAGGCTGAGCAAGACATGATCCGCAGCTTCATCGGTGCCGGTGCCGACCGCATGCAGTATCAGCACGCTCCGTTGCCAACCCAGTTCGCTTCCCAGAAGGTGCGCCAGATCGAGCTCGACGTATGGGTGGATGCGGCCGGTGGCCGGTTCCGTCAACCGTTGCTCCGCACCGCGTTGGATCTCGGACCCTATGAGCCCGAGATCATGGACCAACCCGGTACCAAGACCTTCCACATCCAAGACGTGGACTACGGATCGACCTGTCCGTCCTTCCGTCTCTGCCTCCAGCAGGTGAAGGGGTGGAGCGACGCCAACCCCGGTCACGTTCCCATCGCGATCCTGGTGGAGCTGAAGGACTCACCGCTGGTGGTCGGTGATCTCGACTTCACCGAGCCCGAGCCGTGGACACCAGCGGCCATGAACGGCCTCGACGATGAGATCCGCTCCGTGTTCCCCGAGAACCAGATGATCACGCCCGACGACATCCGGGGCGGGCATTCCACCCTGCGCGACGCTGTCGTGTCCGACGGTTGGCCCACCCTTGGGGAGAGTCGTGGTCAGGTCATGTTCATGATGGACAACGGCGGCGGGTACCGGACCGACTACCTGAGCGGTCACCCGTCGTTGGAAGGTCGGGTTCTGTTCACCAACGCCGACCCCGGTGACGATGATGCTGCCTTCATCAAGCGCAACGACCCGTTCGATCCCTCGATCCCCGATCTGGTGACCCAGGGTTTCGTGGTTCGCACCCGGTCGGACTCTGACACCCTCGAGGCCCGGGCCAACGACACCGGACCCCGCGACGCTGCGCTGGCCAGCGGGGCCCAGTGGGTCAGCACCGACTACCCGGTTCGGGGCATGGCGGTGGGCTTCGAGACCGATTTCGTGGTCGAGATCCCCGGTGGGACAGTGGCGCGGTGCAACCCGGTGAACGGCCCCGCGACCTGTCGCGACGGGGACCTCGAGAACCTGGGTCGACCCACTCAGCCGCCGTCGAGTTCCATGGTGCCGTCCACCTCGACGCCGGGGTCGACCACCAGGCCCGGATCTACCTCCACCTCGATTCCTGCCAGCACCGTGCCGGGGAGCACCACCACGCCGAGTAGCACCACTGCACCAGGTGGCACCACATCCACCACCTCTCCGATGACCCGGCCCGTGCCGACACCCCCAGCGGCCGAGCCTCGTCGGGCTGAGCCCCGCTACACCGGCTGACCGGGTCGGAGTCGATGAGCACTGATGCCTTGGTGAGGTTTCACGAGACCTTCGCCTGGGTCGTGGTGGTGTCCAACCTGGTCGCCGGTGGTTGGGCCTTGGCGGCCCACCGGTTCCTGAACCTGCGGCACAAATCGCTGTGGTGGTTCACCGGAGCGGCGCAGGCCACCATCGTCGTGCAGGTGCTAGCCGGCGTGGTCCTGCGTCAGAAACTGTTCGAGGGAAACGACCCCGACCATCTTCCGTTCCACATGTTCTACGGCTTCGTGGCCCTGTTCGCGGCCGCGATCATCTACAGCTATCGCGCACAACTGAAGGACAAGGTGTACCTGTTGTACGGGGTGGGCGGGCTGTTCCTGATGGGGCTGGCCCTTCGGGCCATCCACCTCAACCCGAACCAGCCCGGCTAGCCGTCCGCGGGCAGACCGCGCCTCGTTCGGCTCGAGGGGTCGGTCCGCCCAGGCGGCTCGCTCAGTTGGACAGGCGCTTCTCGAGTTCGCGCAGCTCGTCGGCCAGTTCGGCAGGGAGCCGTTCGCCGATGAAGTTGAAGTGCTCCTCGATGAGGGGGATCTCGCCCCTCCAGGCCTCGTTGTCCACCGCCAGCAGCTCGCCGAGCACCTCGGGGGTGATGTCGAGGCCGGTGGTGTCGATGCCATCGGCGGTGGGAACCCGGCCGATGGCGGTGTCCACCGCGTCGGCGGTGCCTTCGAGCCGTTCGAACACCCACTTGAGGACCCGGCTGTTGTCGCCGAACCCGGGCCACAGGAACGACCCGTCGTCTCCCTTGCGGAACCAGTTGACCCAGAACAGGCGGGGCAGGTTGGCGGCGTCGGTGGCCTTGCCGATGTCGAGCCAGTGCTGCATGTAGTCACCGGCGTTGTAGCCCATGAACGGGAGCATGGCGAAGGGGTCGAAGCGGACTTCACCGATGGTGCCGGCCGCGGCTGCGGTCTTCTCCGAGCTCATGATCGAGCCGAGGAAGGTGCCGTGCTGCCAGTCGAACGCCTCGGTCACCAGCGGGACGTTGGTGGCTCGACGCCCGCCGAAGAGGATGGCCGAGATCGGCACGCCCTTGGGGTCTTCCCATTGGGCGTCGATCGAGGGGCACTGTGAGGCCGGAGCAGTGAAACGGGCGTTGGGGTGAGCAGCCGGCGAGCCGGACTCGGGAGTCCAGTCGTTGCCCTTCCAGTCGGTGAGGTGGGCGGGCTCGTCGTCGGTGAGGCCTTCCCACCACACGTCGCCGTCGTCGGTGCGGGCCACGTTGGTGAAGATCGAGTTGCCGTACAAGGCCCGGATGGCGTTGGGGTTGGTCTGCTCGCCGGTGCCGGGAGCCACGCCGAAGAAGCCGGCTTCGGGGTTGATGGCATAGAGCCGTCCGTCCTCACCGAACTTCATCCAGGCGATGTCGTCGCCGATGGTCTCGCACCTTCCAGCCCGGCAGGGTGGGGATGAGCATGGCCATGTTGGTCTTGCCGCAGGCCGACGGGAAGGCGCCGGCGATGTACTTCTTCTCGCCGGCAGGGTTGGTGACACCCACGATGAGCATGTGCTCGGCCATCCAGCCCTCGTCGCGGGCCATGGTGGAGGCGATGCGCAGGGCGAAGCACTTCTTGCCCAGCAGGGCGTTGCCGCCGTAGCCCGAGCCGTAGCTCCAGATCTCGTTGGTCTCGGGGTAGTGGGTGATGTACTTGTTGTCGGCGTTGCAGGGCCAAGCCACGTCGGCCTGACCTTCGGCGAGCGGGGCACCCACTGAGTGCAGGCAGCGAACCCACTCGCCGTCACCGAGCACGTCCAGAGCACCCTGGCCCATGCGGGTCATGATCCGCATGCTCACCGCCACGTAGGGCGAGTCGGTGAGCTGCACCCCGATGTGGGCGATGGGCGAGCCGAGTGGACCCATCGAGAACGGCACCACGTACATGGTGCGCCCCTTCATGGCCCCTGAGTAGAGACCGGTGAGCTCGGCCTTCATCTCGGCCGGGGCCCGCCAGTTGTTGGTGGGGCCGGCGTCGATCTCGTTCTCACAGCAGATGAAGGTGCGGTCCTCCACCCGGGCGACGTCACCGGGATCGGACAGGGCCAG
This sequence comes from Microthrixaceae bacterium, assembly GCA_016702505.1. NCBI lineage: Bacteria > Bacillati > Actinomycetota > Acidimicrobiia > Acidimicrobiales > Microthrixaceae > Microthrixaceae bacterium. The sequence continues at coordinate 168,581 of JADJDU010000011.1, read as the reverse complement.
GTAGCTGTTGGGCCGTTTGGCATCGCTCAGGCGTTCGAAGGTGCCGCCGTCGACGAGGACCTGACAGAGGTTGTCGTACTCCTCGGCCGATCCGTCACACCAGTGGATGTCGGCGGGTTGGAACACCGCCGCCCACTCTTGGACCCACGCCTCGAGGTTGGCATTGGTGGTGCTGGCAGTCATGAGTTCCTCCGAAAGACGGTTGGAGCGGGGCGCGGCGATTCAGATCTCGGGCGGCGGGGCGAAGCCCGGCGTGCCCATGTCGACCTCGGAACCGAGTCGCAGACCGACGGCCCGCCCTTCGGAGTCGAGGTCGAAGATCACCCGCTGCCCCTGGCGGAGCATGCGGAAGGGGGAGTCGACCAACGCGCCGCGGGCTAGGTCGTAGTCGGCGAGGTCGGTGTCGCACATGATGATGCCGTCGCCCGTCCCGGGGTCATACGACTTGATCACACCTTGCAAAGCGACGCCTCCACGGCTCGGGATCGGAAAAGCCTAGGCGCACCCGCCAACGTCGTGCACAACGCACACCCATCTGGGCCATGCCAGGTTGGGATGTCGGCCATCGCCGACGGTGATGTCGTGTGGTGGTGGTCGTGTCGGACCTTGAAAACGCCGACGGCCGACGCTGGGCGTCGGCCGTGGTGGGACCGGTACGAGCCGGTCCGCCAGATCGTATGGGTCAGACCCGGGCGGCCTTGGTGATCTTGCCGGCCTTGAGGCAGCCGGTGCACACGTTGACCCGGCGGATGGTGCCGGGGGCGATGACGGCCCGCACCCGCTGGATGTTGGGGTTCCAGCGGCGCTTGGTCCGGCGGTGCGAGTGGCTCACGCTCATGCCGAACGACGGCTTCTTGCCGCACACGTCACAGGTCGAGGCCATCACTGCACTCCAAGGTCGCTTGCTCTGTCGAGGGAAGGCCCGGAAGGGCCGACGGGCAAGGCTAGGAGCCGGGCACCACCGATCACAAGCTCACAGGGTGTCTCCGTGCTCCCCTCTGGTGGGAAGCTGCGGTTGGCAGTCGGTTCGACCCGGTTGGAACCTTGGACTCGACGTGAAACCCGGCTTGGGCCGCGGTGGGACCCGGCGTCACCTTCTAGGCTGCGCCGCCATGACGACGCTCGACCGGCTGGACGCCAGCGACCTGCGCCACGTGATCATCGGGTTCCGTGATGCGCTGCGGCTCCACCAGGAGGGGATCAACCGCCTCAACGTCTATCCCGTGCCCGATGGAGACACCGGTACCAACATGGCGCTCACGTTGGAGTCGGTCGTGTCCGAACTCGAAGGTGCCGAGGCCGACATGGCCTCCACCTGCAAGGCCATCGGTTACGGCGCGCTCATGGGGGCCCGTGGCAACAGCGGAGTGATCCTGTCTCAGATCATGCGCGGCCTCACCGCCACCCTGGCCGGCCACGACGCCGTGGGTGGGGCTCAGGTGGCCGAGGCGCTCACCGTCGCGGCCGCCGGCGCCTACGAGGCGGTGGGAAATCCGGTGGAGGGAACGATCCTCACCGTGATCCGATGCGCCGCCGAGGGTGCGGTCGCGGCCGGTGACGCGCCCTTGGTTCAGGTGCTCGAGGCCGCCCTGGTCGCCGGTCGAGATGCGCTGGCCCGCACACCAGAACTGTTGCCGGTACTGGCCGCAGCCGGAGTGGTCGATGCCGGCGGCACCGGGCTGCTCCTGTTCTTGGACTCGGCGCTGACCCGTGTCGACGGGCGGCCCATGCCCGAGGTGGACCCGGCCTTGGTGGCGGCCGCGGTGCCGGCCATGGCGTCCGACCACGATCATGATCACAGCGGCCTGGCCGACCTGCGCTACGAGGTCATGTACCTGTTGGAGGCCCCCGACGACGCCATCGGTGCGTTCAAGGAGGTGTGGGCCGGGATCGGCGATTCGATCGTGGTGGTGGGCGGCGACGGCCTGTTCAACTGCCACATTCACACCGACGACATCGGTGCCGCCATCGAGGCCGCCATCGAGATCGGTCGTCCGATGAAGATCCGGGTGACCGATCTGCTCGAAGAGGTCGAAGAAGAGCGTTGGGTCCGTGATGCGGCGGGTCAACCTGAACCGGATGCACCGCTGGAACCGGTCACCACTGCGGTGGTGGCGGTGGCCACCGGAGACGGGATCAAGCGGATCTTCCGGTCCTTGGGTGTCCACCAGGTGATCACCGGCGGTCAGTCGATGAATCCCTCGACGGCCCAGCTCCGTGAGGCGGTCGAGGCGGTGCCAGCCGATCAGGTGGTGATCCTTCCCAACAACAAGAACATCATCGCCGTGGCCGAACAGGTGGACGCAACCACCGACAAGACGGTCCTGGTGGTACCCACGAAGGGCATTCCCGAGGGCTTCGCCGCGCTGTTGGCCTATGACCCAGAGGCTGCCGGAGAGACGAACGCGGCAGGCATGGCTGAGGCTGCGTCCAACGTGATCGCCGGTGAGGTGACGCGGGCGGTTCGAGCGTCGACGTGCGAGGCGGGGCCGATCGCCGAGGGCGATCACATCGGCATCGATCGTTCCGCCATTCGCTCGGTGGCACCCACCGCCGCCGATGCCGCCATCGGCCTGCTGTCCAAGTTGCTCGACGGCAGCCAGGAGATCCTCACCGTGATCGAAGGTGAAGGCGCATCGGCGGCTGAGACCCGGCGAATCACCGGGTGGCTGGACGAGAACCATCCCGAGGTCGAACCCGACGTCCACCACGGTGGTCAACCCCTGTACCCGTACCTGTTCGGCATCGAGTAGGTCCGACGGTGGTGAGAGACGCAGGGTCGTGACCGGCGACCCGATCACCCTGGCCGAGCTGAGCGGATTTCCGCTCAGCTCCCTCACCGCTCTGGCATCGAAGCCCAAGAAGGTGGCGGGTCTGGCCGAGCTGGGTGTGGAGAACGTCCTGGACCTGCTCACCCACTATCCCCGCCGTTACCTGGACCGGACTCGCCAGGCCCGCATCAGTGACCTCTCGCCCGGAGACGAGGCCATGGTTATTGCGTCGGTGGCCAGGGTCTCGTCGCGGCGCACCCGGGGACGTCCGCCCAAGGTGCTGGTAACCGCCGAGGTGAGTGATGGCTCTGGCTACCTGCGGGTGAGCTTCTTCAACCAGGGTTGGCGGGAACGCCAGCTCCCGGTGGGGACCGAGGCGGTGTTCTTCGGCAAGGTCGAGATCTTCCAAGGGCGCAAGCAGCTCTCGAACCCGGTCGTGGATCTGATCGGCGGCGACCGCACCGGCCGGATAGTCCCCCTCTACGCCCAGAGCGAGAAGCACCGCATCACCACCTGGGAGATCGGTTCGTGGGTGGAGGCGGCGCTGGGCAAGTGTCAGAAGCGAGGCTTGGCCGAACCCCTCGATGACGCCGTGCTCGGTCGTTTCGAGCTGGTCGGTAGGGCCGAGGCGTTCACGTCGATCCACGTACCCCGTTCCATGGCCGATGTGGAGTTGGCCCGTCGACGTCTGGTGTTCGACGAGCTGTTGCGGGTGCAGTTGGCACTGGTCTTGCGCAAGCGAGCGCTGGAACGGACGGCCCGGGGAATCGTCCAGGTGACCACCGGGGAACTGGTGGACCGGTTTCACGACCGCCTCGCCTTTCCGCTGACCGGAGCTCAACGTCGGGTCATCGCCGAGATCTCCACCGATCTGGCCGGACCTCATCCCATGCATCGGTTGTTGCAGGGCGACGTAGGAGCCGGCAAGACGGTGGTTGCCGTCTCCGCGCTTCTGACCGCGGTGCAAGGGGGACACCAAGGCGCGTTGATGGCCCCGACCGAGGTCTTGGCCGAACAGCACCACGCGGGTATCAGCGCGCTGCTTGCCGGGCTCATGGTGCCCGGCGATGCCGACGAGGGATCCCTGTTCGAGGGGATGGCCCGTGAGCGGCCACTGCGAGTCGAGCTGTTGACCAACCGGACCACGGCCGCCAACCGGCGGAAGCTGGCCGAGTCCCTGGCCGACGGCTCGGTCGACCTGTTGATCGGTACCCACGCTCTGATCGAGGACGCGGTGACGTTCCGGTCGCTCGGGGTGGTGGTGATCGACGAACAGCACCGCTTCGGCGTCGAGCAACGGGCGGCGTTGCGGACCAAGGGAGCCGATGGAACCACCCCCGACGTCCTGGTGATGACGGCCACGCCCATTCCCCGCACTGCGGCCATGACCGTCTACGGCGACCTGGACGTTTCGGTGCTCGACGAGCTCCCGCCGGGTCGGACTCCCATCTCTACGACGTGGGTCAAGACGAACGGGGGTGACGACATCGATGCCGAGGCTCCGGTGTGGCATCACGTCCGAGCCGAGGTCGAGACTGGTCGACAGGCCTATGTGGTGTGCCCACTGGTTGAGGAGTCCGAGAAGCTAGAGGTGCGCTCGGCGGAGGAAACTCTGGAACGCCTGGCTGGTGGCGAGCTCCACGGCTTGAGGCTCGGGTTGTTGCACGGCCGGGTGCCAGCCGCCGACAAGGAAGCCACCATGGCCGCGTTCCGGGCCGGTGAAATCGATGTGTTGGTGGCCACCACCGTCATCGAGGTCGGCGTCGACGTCCCCAACGCCACGGTCATGGTCATCCTCGACGCCGACCGTTTCGGAATCGCTCAGCTTCACCAGCTTCGGGGCCGGGTCGGGCGCGGTTCGCAGGCTTCGTCGTGTTGGTTGGTGGGGGCAGGCACGACACCGGATGGCCAGGCCCGGCTCGAGGCCATGGTCCGTACCACCGACGGGTTCGATCTGGCCGAGGTGGACCTGGACCTGCGCGGTGAAGGGACGCTTATGGGCGAACGTCAAAAGGGTCGCAACGACTTGAAGTTGGCCTCGCTGCGGCGGGATCGGGTGTGGGTGGAACGGGCCCGCGAGGTGGCCTTCGAGTTGGCGGACTCAGACCCTGATCTGGCCGGCCATCCCGCCCTGCGGGCCGAGGTGTCGCTGTTCTTGGACGAGGGCGAAGCCGACTTCCTCCTCAAGTCCTAAGGGTCCTAGCGGATAGGTCCGATCGTCGTCGCTACCAGGTTGACCAGACCGAGGCTTCGCCTCGGTTTAGCCATGCCGTGCTTATGGGTCGGCTCGCCTATCGGCTCGCCTCCTAAGCCTGGATCCACCGAAAGGCGGAGCCTTCCGGTGGAGTTCGGTCGCCGGCCTGAGGCGTCTCGTACATGCTCGGGTCGGAACCGTTTGGCGATGGCTCTACCGTGAGGGGATGACGATCGACAGCGACCTGTACGGGCTGGCCACTGCCGCCAACTTCGCCGCCTTCACCACGCTCATGGCCGACGGACAACCTCAGACCCAACTCATGTGGGTGCATGCCAGCGATGACCATCTCCTCATCAACACCGAGGTGGGTCGCCAGAAGTTCCGCAACGTGGAACGCGACCCCCGGGTCACCGTGACCGTGTTCGATCCGGCCGCGCCTTACCGCTACGTCGAGGCCCGGGGTCGGGTGACCGGAACGGTCGGAGGCGACGAGGCTCGCCGCCAGATCGACGAGTTGTCCCACAAGTACACCGGCGGTCCCTACGCGAACCCCATCGGCTCGGATCGGGTGATCCTGCAGATCACACCGGACCGGGTGGTCAAGAAGCTCTGATGTGATCGGTCAGCCAGCCGGTCAGCCGGTCAGCCGGCATGGGTCTGGTCGTCACCGTCGGGGATGATCAGATCCCATCGGTCCAGGCAGTCTTCGCAGCGGTAGGTCAGCAGGTCGCCGGGCCAGAAGCGGCCGGTGTCGTCGGGGCGGGTGAGCAGGTGGGCCACCCCTCCGCAGTCGATGCAATCGATTCGGGCCGGGGCCAGTTCGTCGGGAACATCGCCCGGTTCCGCGTTGCTTGCGCCGACGCCGCTGTCACTCACGGTCCGGACCGTATAGGGCCGGACCTCGGTGCTCCACAGCGAACATGCCCCACCGTGTCGGTGTCCGGGCCACGAACGTGGGGTGCGACAATCGATCCGTGACTCCCCGCAATTCAGACCTGACCGGCAAGACGGTGGTTATCACCGGGGCCAACTCCGGGATCGGCAAGGAGACCGCGATCGTGCTGGCTCGCCTCGGTGCCTCGGTCACGATGGTGGCCCGGAACCCGGTCAGGGCCGAGGAGGCCGTCGCCGAGATCCGTCGCCGTTCGGGTAGCGATCAGGTTCGAGTGGAGCAGGCCGACCTGTCCAACCTGGATTCGGTACGGGCTGGGGCCGAGGCGTTGTTGGCCAACCTCGACGAGATCCACGTCCTGGTGAACAACGCGGGGGTGATCGCCGACGAACGTCGGGAAACGGCCCAAGGGTTCGAGGAGATGTTCGGCGTCAACCACCTCGGACACTTCTTGTTGACCGACCTGCTCACCGAGCGTCTGGTGGCCAGCGCGCCGGCCCGGGTCGTGATCGTGTCCTCGGTGGCGCACCGTTTCGCCCCCCGTGGTCTCCGTTTCGACGACCTGCAGTCGGCGCGTCGGTTCGCGATGTTCCCGGCCTACGGCCGGTCCAAGCTGGCCAACGCCATGCACGCTTTGGAGCTGGCCCGTCGCCTGGACGGAACCGGAGTGACGGTCAACTGCCTGCACCCCGGAACCATTTCGAGCGGGTTCGGCGGTGACGGTGACACCAGGCTTCTCGGCCGGCTCATCTCGGGCGTAGGCCGTCTGGTGATGTCAGATGTGGAAACGGGGGCGAGGACCTCGGTGTTGCTGGCGTCGTCGCAAGATCCGCGGGTCGCCGGTGTCACCGGTGGTTACTTCAGCCACGGCCGACAGTGGCGTCCGTCGCGGGCCGCTCGAGATCTGGAGGCGGCCAAACGCCTGTGGCAGGAGAGCGAGCGGATGGTCGCCGAATCCGACTCGGCCCGTGGTGCGGACCCGTCAGCGAGGGAAGAAACGTCGGCGAGGGCAGAGACGTCGGCATGAGTCCGGCCCGTCCCGGGGGTTTGAGGGTGGTGTCCGGATCCGCCAGGGGCATTCGGCTCACCACCCCGCCCGGTACCGATACCCGCCCCACCGCGGATCGGGTTCGCCAGGCGTTGTTCAACTCGCTGGAGAGCTTGGACGCCGTCGACGGAGCAGTGGTGCTCGACCTCTTCGCCGGTAGCGGGGCGTTGGCCATCGAGGCGCTGTCTCGGGGAGCCGACCGTGCCGTTTTGGTGGACCGTGACTACTCGGCTCGCCAGGCGATCTCGGTCAACCTGGCGGCCTCCGGTTTCGCGACCCGGGCCGAGGTCCGCTCCGGTGACGCCCTGGCCGCCATCGAGGTCGGCGGTCCGTGGGACCTGGTCCTGCTCGACCCGCCGTACCGGTTCGACGAATGGGAAGACCTGTTGGGCGTGATCGTCGACCATCTTTCGGGCCGCGCCGTGGTCGTCGTCGAGTCCGACCGGGAGGTCTCATTGGCCCCGCATCTCCGTGTCATCAGATCCAAGCGGTACGGCGGTACGGTTGTGCTGTTCGCCGTTCCCCCTGGAGTCAACGAGTGACGCGCGTCCTCTACCCCGGGTCCTTCGACCCGATTCATACCGGCCACATCGAGCTGATCGAGGTTGCCGCGCGCCTGTTCGACGAGGTGGTGGTGGCCGCCATCACCAACCCGCAGAAGGGAAGCGGGCTGTTCGACCTGGACGAACGCCACGCCATGATCGCCGAGGCGGTGGCCCACCTTCCCAACGTGTCGATCACTAGCTTTGGCAGCTTGGTGGTGGACCTGGCCCGGGAGATTCAGGCCGACTTCATCGTGAAGGGCCTGCGGGCCGTGTCCGATTTCGAGTCCGAACTTCAACAAGCGCAGACCAACCTGGCCATCTCGGGGGTGCACACAGTGTTCCTGCCGTCGGCCACCACCCATTCCTTCGTGGCTTCCCGGCTGATCCGTGAGGTCGCCCGCTTCGGTGGAGACGTCAGCTCCATGGTCCCGCCGTCGGTCGCCCGCCGGCTCGCCGAGCGCTTCGCCTGAGGAGGCACCTGTGAACGACGACCTGTACGACGTGGAAGCCGAAGACGATTTCGACGAAGAACTGGAGCCCGAGCCGGGCGAGGTGGAGACCACGGCCCGAGTCGGGCGGGGCCGCAACCAACCCGACACCGAGACGTTGCTGTTGCGAGTGCTCGACCTGGTCGACGCGGCCCGCCCGATCCCGCTGTCGGCATCAGCCAAGATCAACAACAAAGAGGAGGTGGTGGAGCTTCTCCAGGAGGCCATCAACCGCCTCCCAACCGAGCTCCGCGATGCCCGCTGGCTGCGCAAGCAACGCGAGGAATACCTGGCCAAGGTCAAGGCCGACGGCGAGGACATGGTCGATGCCGCTAGGGCCCGGGCCGCCCAGATGGTGCAGCGCACCGAGGTGGTCAAGGCGTCAGAGATGCGGGCCCGACAGATCATCGAACGGGCCGATGCCGAGGCTCGGCGTTTGCGCCTGGAGTGCGAGGACTACTGCGATCAGCGGCTGGCCGCCTTCGAGATCGTTCTGGAGCGGACGTTGGATTGGGTGGCAAAGGGCCGCGAGAAGATGCAGGCCACCTCCATCCCGATGCCGGAGATCGAGGGGCTGGAGGACAGCTCCTTCTTCGACGACGACCGGGGTTGACGATGGATGACCCGGCCCCCCATCCGCCGCGGGAACTGATCTCGGTAACCGAGATCCGCCGCCATCTCGGGTCCAGGCTTCCGGTAAAGACCTCGATCGAGGTGTCCGGCCTCGCCCTCAGCGACGTGCGGGTCCTAGATGGATCCGACGTGACGCTCACCGGCGAGGTCGAGTCGATCTCAGAAGGGGTGGTGCTCACGGGCAAGGTCGCGGTGCCTTGGGTTGGGGAGTGCCGCCGCTGTCTCGGCCCGGTCGAGGGGACTTCGTCAGTCGATGTCCGAGAGGTCTGGGAGGTCAACGCCGTCGACGGTGAAACCTGGCCGCTTGACCACGATCACATCGATGTGGGTCCCCTGCTGCACGACACCGCCTTGTTGGCACTGCCGCTGGCTCCGCTGTGCGACGAAGACTGTGCAGGTCCTGCTCCCGACACGTATCCGGCGGCGGTGGCCGGCGACGATGGCGTCGTCGATACCGAGCCGCCTCGTGATCCCCGGTGGGCCGCCCTGGACGACCTCGACTTGTCCTGAGCGGAGGCCCTCGGGGGTGCTCGCTTGGACCCCTGCGAAGCGGTCCAGCTACGATCATCGCCTCGCAAGGCGTGCCACCGCGCGCTCCCGAACTCACCTCCAGGACCACGACGATGGCTGTCCCAAAGAAGAAGACCTCGAAGGCCAAGAGCCGTAGCCGCCGGGCATCGGCGTGGCGGCTGGACGCCCCGTCGCGGAGCCTGTGCCCGCGCTGTGGCGCCGCCAAGGTGCCTCACGTGGTCTGCGGTGGCTGTGGCTGGTATCACGGCCGCCAGGCCATCGATGTCGACTGACCCCGACCTGCACTGAACATTCGCTGAGCCCCACTTGAGCGGACAGCCTCGCCTCCCCGTAGCGGTCGACGCCATGGGTGGCGACCGCGCCCCTGCCGAGATCGTTGCCGGAGCAATCAGGGCCCGTGACGAACTCGGCATCGACGTTGTACTGGTAGGGCGCCCCGACGAGATCGGTGACACGGCTGGCCTCGACGTGATCGCCGCCTCCGAGGTGATCGCCATGGATGCCGATCCCGGCCGCAGCGTGCGCACCATGAAGGATTCGTCGCTAGTACGAGCCGCCGAGGCGGTACGCGACGGTAAGGCCTGCGCCATGGTCTCGGCCGGCAACACCGGTGCCACCATGGCCTCGGCGTTGTTGCGCATGAAGCGACTGCCCGGCGTCGGCAGGCCTGCCATAGCCACGCCCATTCCCTGCCCGGGGGCCGACATCCCGACGGTCCTGCTCGATGCTGGTGCAAACGCCGAATGCACGCCGGAATGGTTGGTTCAGTTCGCTCAGATGGGTGTGGTCTATGCCCGTCAGCGTTACGGCATCGATCAGCCCCGGGTCGGGCTGTTGTCGATCGGTGAGGAACCGTCCAAGGGCACGCCCTTGGTCAAGGAGACCCATCAGCTGCTGGCCGAGGGTGGCTGGTCGACGGTGTCGGGCGGCACCTTCGTGGGCAACGTCGAAGGTCGAGACATCATGTCGCCCGACGTCGATGTGGTGGTCACCGACGGGTTCACCGGCAACGTCGTGTTGAAGACGCTCGAAGGCGGAATGAAGGCGTTGGTCAAGGCCATCTTGGCCGCCTTTGGCACCGACGACGCCACTCGGGCCGCCGGTGATGTCCTGCTCCCGGCGCTGCTTCCGCTCTACGGTCAGCTCGACCCCGACAACACCGGTGGTGCGCTGCTGTTGGGCCTGAATGGACCGTGCATCATCAGTCACGGGTCCTCGTCGGCCACCGCCATCGTGAACGCGGTGAAGGTGGCCGCCGAGATGGTCGACACCGACCTGGTAGGCGCCATAGCCACCACCATCCGGCCCCCAGCCTGAACGACCCAGCGCAGGGCCGATCCATCGGACCTGCAGTCTCTTCCGGCGGATCCAGGATTAGGCGATGGTTAGCTCTACTGGGCCTCGGTGGGTGAACTTCACGGTGAATTTGTTGGTCGTTTCGTCCCAGGATTGAGTTAGGTCAGCGCCCTTGGCGGTCACCTTGGGGCGGTCGGTGCCGCTGGGGTAGGTGAAGGTGAGCGTGGTCGTCCCGGGGTCGGCGTCTAGACGTTGTAGATCACTAGGGGTTCGGTGTTGGATACCGCTAGGCGGATGCCTTCGGTCCGATACCGCGGCAGGGTCAGGGCTGGCGTTGTCGTCGAAGTGGTTTGCGCCGACTCCTCGGTCTCTTCCTTGTCTTCGCTCTGTCCGGAACATCCCGAGGCCACCATGGCGACGACGAGAGCCACGGCCACCAACCCACGCAGCAGCAGGCCGTAATGGCGATGGTCAGGCGTGGTGGGTGAGGCGACGCAGGGCAAGTGGACGCTCCTAGGTGGCGGTGCCGCGGGCATGGCACAGACCGCGTTCCAGCGCGAGGGCAGATGGGTGTCTGGATGTTATTGGTCGCCGCGAAAGGCGGTGACGCCGAGCGTCATGGTTCGGATAGCCACGAAACCAGGGTGGGGGGTAAGGGGTAGCCGAGGGCCAGACGGCGTTCGACTAGGTCTCGAAGTTCGGCGGTGAGGTTTCCGATCTCGATGGTGTTGGCTTCCAGCCGGGTCTTTTCGGCCTGATCGGCGCGGGCCTGGGCCTGGCGAGCAAGGTCGGCGGCCGCTTGGGCCAGCGGAACCTCAGCGGCGCGCTCCACTGCTTCCATCGGGGTCACCGGTGCGATGTCTGGCGGGATCGTCGTTGCGGCGGGGGGTCCAACGTCGGGAATTTCGTTCTCGGCGGTGCCGGCTCCTGGGTTGTCCTGGGCGGCGAGGTCGTGCCCCGGCTCGTCGTGACCTTCCCTCCACTCCTGTTCTTCGCGGGCGATGAAGCTGGCCAGTCGAGCTTTGCCGGTGGCGGTCAGGTCCTTGGCCGCCTTGACCACCGACTCGGCGGCCCGTTGAGCCACCGATTCGTCGGGATCTTCGGGTGCGGTATCGGCGTCGACGGCCAGCGCTTCACGGGTATCGGTCACATCAATGTCGGACCCTTCACCGGTGGTGTTGTCGGTCGGTTCGGTGAACTGGAGGCGGGCCAGGCCCAAGGTGGTGTCGAAGATGGTGGGTACCGGTCCGGCCAGATGGCGGAGCTGAACGCGGATCCTGGTGATCTGGTCGGTTAGCTCTGATGCGTCCGGGCCTAGGCGCAACAACACATCGGCGGCTCGGAGATAGCCGTGGTCCAGAGAGATGGCGATCAGGGCGGGGTCGATGGTCATCGAGTCGTGGACGTTGAAATGGGGGACGACAAGGCGGACCTCGGGCCGCCACCCACCCGGCGGGTCGAGCTCTTTGCGAAGGGTCTCGTTCGGTCCGATCTCGGCACTGACACGACGAAGGATGTCGATCATGTTGCGGTCAGCGAAGGACGGTGCCCGTTTGATCGACGCCGAGCTGGCTGACACCGCTACCACCCGTTGCACGCCCATCCGTTCCACCAAGAGTTCGAGCGGCAGGATCTCTCGGGCGCCACCGTCTACGTAGTGCTCGCCGTTGAGGGCCACCGGCGGGAAAGCCAAGGGGATCGAGGCAGAAGCCAACATTCCGGCGGCCAGCTCGACAGGAGGCTGACCGACCGGTCGGTCATGGCGGTCGACCAGGTCACCGGTCTCGGTCACATAGCGGAGCTCGCCCGCCTCCAAGGACACGGTTCCCATCCGCAAGGCGATGCCAGAGGACTTCACCCGCTCGGGTCGCAGCTCCCGGCGCACCAGATCCGCAATGGGGGCCAACGACAACAGGGATTGAGCTCGAAGGGAGTCCCGGATGGCTTCGATGGCGCCGTCGGTCTCGGGTGGCCGCCGCACCAGGCTGCCCACCACCCGCACTGCCACCCGCACCGCGCTGGCCGCGCTGTCGGAGTCGCTGACCTGTTCGCGCAGCTCCGCCGCCCACGAGGCCGAGGCCTGGAGTCGCACCAGCCAGGGTTCGGGCTCCCACATGTCCGAATTGATGCGCATCGAACGCCAGATGCGTTCGACCTCGTCTATGGGGCGCTCACCGTCGGTGTCACCTTCGGCCAACTTGGCGGCGTTGAGGGCACCGGCGGAGTTGCCGCTGATGGCCACCGGCTGGACCGCGGTGTGGTCGTAGAGGAACCGAAGGGCCCCGGCCTCGAAGCTACCCAGCGATCCGCCACCGCTGATGGCCAGACCGACTCGATGCGAGTCCAGGTCCGCCTTCAGATCGCGCAGAGCGGTCCGCGCTGTGTCGGACCAGCTCTCCTCCAGCACCTCAGGAGGGATCGGCGGGTCGGGTGAGATCAGACCGGGGCCGGCCAGCAGTCGCTCGGCATCGGCGCGGGCCAGTTCCTGGGCGGCCTGGAGGGCGCGGGCTTCCCGTTCGGTCCGCTCCGCTTCGGCCTGCTCGCGGGCCAATTCACGTGCCTTCTCCCGGCTGGGCTTGGCCGGAGCCGCCTCGAGCGGGCCCTCGAGCGGGCCCTCGACCAGGGCTGGTCGGTCGATCGGGTCCGAGCCGGGCGCGGAGTCTTGGGTCTCGTCGGGCATGTCGTCTGGCATCTCGTCGGGTCCTCCACCGGGTCACTGACACGCCCATCATGCCCATCCGGTACCGGCAAGCGGCGTCTGGCTGTCGGTGACCGCGGTGGGAGGAAGGTCCGGAAGGCACCGCACGACCCCAACACCACTGTTCACGAGCGCACAAAGTTTTCCAGCGACTACAGTGCCCCCGGCCCTGATGCAGCATCACCAACAGGAGAAGCACGTGCCCGCCGAGACCCATGTCGAGCAGTCACCCATGAGCCGCCAGGAGGTCTTCGAGCTCGTCCGAGATCGTCTGGCCGACATCTTGGAGATCGAACCAGGCGGAATCGGCGAGGGAGATTCCTTCAGCGACGATCTCGGTGCCGATTCGCTGGCCCTGATCGAGCTGGTCGAAGAGCTCGAAGAGGAACTGGGCGAGCGCTCGGTCGGGTTCCGCATCGAAGACGAGGACCTCGAAGACCTCAAGACCGTTCGAGATGCCGTCGACTACGTCTTCGAGAAGCTGGACGGCAAGTAGTCGTGCCCGGGGGGCAAACCCACCTGGAGAGATCGGAACCGACGGAGTCTCATCGGTGACGGTCTCGCGTTCCGCGCCCCAACTCGAATACCCGATCCCGGCGCCGGCCCTGGAGACCTTCTTGGCCCGGCTCGGCTACCGCTTCGATGACTCGGCCCTGTTGGGCAGGGCCCTCACCCACAGGTCCTGGTGTGCTGAACACTCGGGCTTCCTCAGCAACGAGCGGCTCGAGTTCCTGGGAGATGCGGTGCTGGGGCTGATCGTCACCGCAGACATCTACTCCCGAATCCCCGACGCATCCGAAGGGCACCTGTCGCGAGTGCGAGCATCGGTGGTGTGCTCTCCGGCGCTGGCCGAGATGGCCGCCGAACTCGGCATCGGTCCGGTGCTGCTCCTCGGCAAGGGTGAGGCCGCTACCGGTGGCAGACAACGCCAGTCGATCCTGGCCGATGCCATGGAAGCGGTCATCGGTGCTGTCTACCTGGACGGGGGCATGGACTCGGCCCAGGCGCTGGTGGAACGGCTGGTAGCCCCGAGGCTCGACGCCGACGGATCCCAAGACCACAAGAGCAGGCTGCACGAACTGGTGGCCCAGACCCGCCAAGGGCGCCTCGCCTACCGGATGACCGAACAGGGACCCGAACACGACAAGACCTTCGAAGCCGAGGTGCTGCTAGACGGCGAACCCGTCGGAACCGGTTTTGGACGATCTAAGAAGACGGCCGAGCAGGAGGCCGCCCAGCAGGCGTGGCTCCGGCTCCGCCCCCACAACGGGGAAACAGACCCCGTACGAGAGGAAACCGATGGCTGAGCAGCCTGAGATGGAGACCCTGCGGCGAGACCTCGACCGCGAGATCGGCGGCAAGAGGATCAAGACGGTGGACGTGCCCGGTTCGGGCCTGATCCCTCGTCACACCAACAAGAAGCAGTTCACAACCCTTCTCGAAGGAGCCAAGGTCGGAGCGGTTCAGCGCAAGGACCTGCTCCTGGTCGCCAAGCTCGACACCGGCGACGCCCTGGTGATCGACATCCACGACGGCGGCCAGCTCCGCCGGAACGCGGCCAAGGACGCGGTGGACAAGCCCACCAAGGCGATCATCACCTTCACCCAGGGCGGGCAGCTCCGTCTGCTCGACACCACCGGCAAGGCCGAGATGTTCGTGGTTGCCTACGAAGACCTCGCCACCGCCGTGCCCGAGCTGACCAACCTCGGCTTCGACCTGCTCGACGAACCGGTGTCTTGGACCACCTTTGGTGAGCGGATGTTGCACCACCGCAACGTCAAGCTTCGCAACCTCCTTCTGGACCGCTCTGTGATCGCCGGCATCGGTCCGGTGTACGCGGATGAGATCCTCCACGCCTCGGGTCTGCGTCCCGACCGCGAGGTCTCCTCACTGTCCACCCAGGAGATCCGCCGGTTCTTCCGGGCCGTGGTCGAGACCCTTCATGAAGGGGCCAAGCACCGCGGCGTCACCACCTCGGACGGGCAGTACCACGACCTGGCTGGCAAGACCGGTGGCTGGACCGACCAGCTCCAGGTGTTCGAACGTGACGGGCAGGCCTGCTTGCGCTGCCGCGACGTGGTGTCCAAGGTCCGCATCAGCGGGCGCACCGCGTACATGTGCGAGTCCTGTCAGGTCTGAGCCCACGGCCCAACCCGGTTCACTCGGAGTTCTCGTGTTCCTGAAATCGTTGTCCATCAAGGGCTTCAAGTCCTTCGCCGACGCCACCACCTTGGTCATGGAGCCGGGCGTAACCGTGGTCGTCGGCCCCAACGGCAGCGGCAAGTCCAACGTCGTGGACGCCATCGGTTGGGTGCTCGGCGCCCAGGCCCCCAGCGCGGTGCGGTCCCAGAAGATGGACGACGTCATCTTCGCCGGGACCCAGAAGCGGCCAGCTCTGGGCCGGGCAGAGGTGTCGCTGACCATCGACAACAGTGCCGGCGCTCTACCCATCGAGTTCACCGAGGTGACGATCACCCGCACGTTGTTCCGAACCGGAGACAGCGAGTACTCGATCAACGGGGTGCCCTGCCGGCTGCTCGACATCCAAGAGCTGCTCAGCGACTCGGGTGTGGGGCGCCAGCAGCACGTGATCATCAGCCAAGGCCAGATCGACGCAGTGCTGAACGCCCGGCCCGAAGACCGGCGGCTGATTATCGAAGAAGCGGCGGGGGTGCTCAAGTTCCGGCGCCGGAAGGAAAAGGCTGAGCGGCGACTGGTCAACACCGAAGGCAACCTGACCCGTCTCCAGGACCTTCTGCGAGAGGTTCGCCGTCAGCTCCGACCGTTGGAGAAGCAGGCCGACGCTGCTCGCCGTCACGGAGATGTCGTCTCGGAGCTCACGGCCCTGCGAGTTCATCTGGCCGGGCGCGAGATCGCCCGCTACCGAGACAAGCTCCAAGCAAATCATGCGACCGCCGGTGACCACGAACGCCGCGAGCGTGAACTGCGCACCTCGCTGCGCCAACTCGACACCGAGGTGATGGCCACCGAAGCTCGCCTCGGCGCGGTGGGAGGAGATCGCCTGGGAGATGTCCTGGTCCGCTTCGAGTCGCTTCGGGAACGGGCCCGTGGCCTCGAGGCGGTTCTGGCCGAACGTCAGCGTGGGATCGAACGGGATCGCAACGTGGCGGTCGACCAGAACGTGGTGGCCTCCTTGGAGTCCGAGGCGGCGCAGGTCACCGGGACGCTGGCCACGGTGGAGACCGCAGCCGCGGCCTTGGAACCTCAGGTTGCAGAGCTGGCCCGAGCCGAGGCCGACCTGGTGGCGGCCCGGCAGGACTTCACCCGGGAATGGGCCGATGGCGCTCCGGTGGTGACCGGCGCAGCCGCGGAGGTGCGCGGTGAGCTGGCCGCAGTGCGCGCCGGGGTGGAACGCAATGAGGCCGAGGTGAAACGAGCTCAGGCCCGGCTGGAGACCACCACCCAACGAGCCACCCGTCTAGACGAGGAATCTCAGCGCCTGAACCGTCGACTCAGCGGGGCCGACGGGGCGATGACACCAGGCGAGGAGTCGGGACCAGCCCCGACACCGGCCGACCTGGAGCGGGCCGAGTCGTCGCGCCACGACGCCGAACTGGCCCTGGAGACCGCCGAGCAGGTGGCCCGCCAAGCCGAGGCGGACCGCCACACATGGGCGGCCCGAGCCCACGCCCTGGCCGACGCTTTGGACCAAGCCCGGGCCAGGGCCGGTGCCGAACGGCTGGCGGCCGTGGAAGGCGTGGTCGGAACCTTGCTCGACGTCGTCCAAGTGGACCAAGGGTGGGAAGACGCCTTCGAAGCAGCGGCCGGAGAAGCGATCTCGGCGGTGGTGGTGAGCTCGGTGGACGCCGGGCGCCGGGCCCTGAGCGAGCTGCGTGCCGGCGACGCCACCGGTGCCGTGGTCGCCTTGGGGGCCAGCGGGTCACCCGCCGGCCCGCCCGCAGGGTTGAGGGGGGTAAGGAGCCATGTGCAGGGCATCCGCCCGGGCGTCGATGACCTGCTCGACGTGCTGGTCGGCGCAGCGGTGGTGGTCGATGACTGGACCGAGGCGGTCGATGTCGCCCTTACCCACCCGGGGTCGGTGGTCGTGACCCGCTCCGGTGACCGCTTCGGTCCCACCGGCTGGAGGCTGGGTTCGACTGGCAGCGGAGCCACTGGCGCCGCCCTGGAGGAAGCCCAGACCCGGGCTGCTACCGCGGCGGAAGCCGCGGAGCTGGCCGGCGAAGCGGTCGGAGCCTGCCGGGCCACACTCGGCCAGGCCCGCAAGACCGAGACCGAGCTGTCTCGTGATCTGGAACGTCGGGCGGCCCAACACCGAGCCGATAGCGATGCCCTTGCCCGTGTCGAACGAGACCGTGCTGACGCCGTGGTCGAGCTGGATTCCCTTCGGGCTCAGGTGGCCGAGCTGGAGGAGAGGGCTCGCCGCGAGTCGGCCCGAGTCGAGGAGCTAGCCGCCCGCCTGCCGGCGTTGGAAGCCGAAGAGGCGGCGGTGGCCGAGCAGGGGCGGGCCATGGACGAAGCCCGATCCCGCATCGACGAACGGGCCCGCACCTTGGCTTCTCGCCGCAACCAGCTCGATGTCGAAGCGGCGCGCTTGAACCAGCAACGTCAGGGATTGGCGAATCGGCTCACCGAGATCGATGCTCGGCTGTCGCGCCACGAGGTCGAGCGTCGCGAGGCCGAGCAGCGTCGGGTGGAGCTCGATCGCCGATCCGTGGCCACCGAAGCGTTGGCCGCATACGTGCACGAGCGCTCCACCCGCATAGAGGCCGAACTGGTGGGTCTACGGGAGAAGCGTCGCGAGCAGTCAGAAGCCAACCGGGCCATCACCTCGAGGCTTGAGGGGTTGCGGGCCGAGCGAGCGGCGGCCGAACGGTCCCTGGCCGAAGTGCGCGAATTGATCCAGCGTGGCCAGATCGAAGAGGCCGAGGTCCGGCTGCGGTTGGAGAACGCGGTCGAGGCGCTACGACGCGACCTCGACACCGAACCCGAGACCGCCATGTCGGCTCCCGCCCCAGAGCTGGCCGAAGGTGTCTCGCCCACCGGTCGGGTGCGTGAGCTGGAACGAGATCTACGGCTGATGGGTCCGATCAACCCCCTGGCCCTAGAGGAGTTCCAGGCTCTCCAGGAACGGCATGCCTTCGTCGAGAGTCAGCTCGAAGACGTGCGCACCACCCGTCGGGACCTCACCAAGGTGATCCGGGCCATTGACGCCGAGATCGTGAGTGTGTTCGCTGCTGCATTCGCAGAGGTCTCCCAGAACTACACAGAGCTGTTCGAGATGTTGTTCCCGGGGGGCCGGGGTCGCCTAAAGCTCACCGAGCCCGAAGACCTCCTCAACACAGGCATCGAGGTGGAGGCTCGGCCGTCGGGCAAGAACGTTCGGAAGCTCTCGCTGCTGTCGGGTGGTGAACGGTCGCTGACCGCACTGGCCTACCTGTTCGCGGTGTTCCGGGCGCGGCCCAGTCCGTTCTACGTGATGGACGAGGTCGAGGCGGCACTGGACGACGTGAACCTGTCCCGTTTCTTGGGGTTGGTGCAGGAGTTCCGCAACGATGCTCAGCTCATCATCGTCTCGCACCAGAAGCGGACCATGGAGGCAGCCGACTGCCTCTACGGGGTCACCATGCAACCCGGTGGGTCCTCGAAGGTGGTAAGTGAAAAGACTTCCGAGGGCTGACCAGCAGCTCTTTGGCCCAACGGGTAGGGCCAGTCGGAGGGCAGGGCGTGGGTTCGGGGGCAGAGCCCCTTTCGGTGGATCCAGGCTTGGCGGGTGCCGTCAGCGGCTGACCGTCTTCCACAGGCCGGTCACCAACAGGACGCCGCCGCCCACGATCACCAGCGGCATGTTGTTCTTGGCCTGATCGACGATGTTCCCGAGCGTGTCGCCCGCGCTGTCCTTGGCATTGCCGTTCTGACCCTTGTCGGTGGCCTTGGCCGCGGCTTCCACCGAGGCGCCGTACTCGACCATGGCCTGGGACGGGGCTGCGGTGGCCGATGGGGTGGGGGCGGCCAGCCAGGCACCGACGGTGAGTGCAATCCCGGCCAGGATGCGTTGTGGTGTTCGGCTGCGAGTCATTTCGTCCCCCCGTACTCTGGGCTCGGTAAGTGGTGAGGAGAATACTCTGCGTGTCGAGCCCCGTCGACGGGGTGAGTGGATCCAGGCTTTGGAGCCGAGGTTCTAGGGCAGGCGACTGAACCAGAGCTGGGACAAGACCGCAGCGCCGAACATGAACACGAGCGACGCGCCCACGAACGTGGTGGTGACGTCACGCTGTTCGGTGGTGAACCCGATAGAGGACCCGATGTCGCTGTACACCTGTTCCAACTCGGCCCCGGTCTCGGCGGTGAACGCCTTGCCATCGGTGGCGTTGGCGATAGCTGCCAGAGCCTCGGGGTTGACCGCCACCGATATCGGGCCTTCCTGGCCGGGCAGGTCGATGGTTCCGTAGGGAGTGCCGAAGGCGATCGTGTACACCGGAACGCCGGCCCGCTTGGCCGCCGCTGCCGCTTGCGCGTCCGGTCGGCCGACGGTGGTGGACCCGTCGCTCATCAACACGATCCGGGCCGGAACCGGGTCCTCCTCGGTGCCACTGCTGCTGTCCTCGCTCCCGCTCGCCGTATCGTCGCCAGCGCCGCCGTCAGCGCTGTCACCAGAACCGGAACCGGTATCACCGGCTGAGGTCGACGAGTCCGACGTGTCCACACCGAGGGCATCGAGGGATGCAAAGATCGCCTCGCCGATGGCGGTCCGCTCACCGAGCCGAAGTTGGTCCACCGCCGCGTGCAACTCCTCTCGGTTCTGGGTGGGGGGGACGGCCACCTTGGCGATGCCGTTGAAGGTCACGAGCCCCACGTTCAACCGATCGGGCAGGCCGTCGATGAACGTGTGAGCCGCGGCCTGGGCCGCCACCAGACGGTTTGGTTCCACATCGGTGGCCTTCATGGACAAGGACGTGTCGATCGCCACCATGATGGTGGCGCGTTCTCGGGGCACCCTGGTCATGCGGGCCGGCTCCGCGAACGCGCCGACCATTCCGGCCAACGCCACCAGGACGAACAGGGCGGGAAGGTGACGTCGCCAACCAGGCCGACGAGGAGCCACCTTGTCCAACAGGGCCAGGTTGGTGAAACGAACCGCATAGCGGTTGCGCCGGGCCTGAGAAGCCACGTAGGACGTGGCTAGGGCCACGACCGCCAACAGCAACCAAAGCCGGTGCGGCTGAACGAATTCGAAGGACGGATCCATCACCGTGCTCCAATTCCGGCCCGGCGCGCGTTGACCCGGGCTCGACGATCGACCACGAAGCGGACCACGTCGAGCAGCCAGTCCCGGTCGGTGCGTAACACCAGGTGGTCGGCGCCGGCGGCGGTGATGGCCCCGGCGGTCGCCGATCGCTGCTCGGCAGCGGCGGCCTCATAGCGGGCCCTCAGCTTGCGCGACGCCGTCGGTACCTCCCGGGTCCTACCGGTGCCGGGGTCGACCACCGTAAGCAGACCCACGTCGGTCAACGAGAGCTCACGGGGATCGATCACCTCGATGGCGATGACGGTGTGGCGGGTGGCCAGCCGTCGCAGGGGTTGCGCCCACGTATCGGGTTCGGCGAGGAAATCCGACACCACCGTCACCAGGCCACGTCGTCGGGCATAGGTCCCGAGGCGGTGGATCGCCTCGCCCAGATCGACGGTGCCTGCCTCGACTCGGGGCGCGGTGACCATCCGGTGAAGGGTGGCCATCAGATGGGTTCGGCCGCCGCGGGGAGGGACCACATCGGTCAGCCCGGGCTGGGCGATGACGGCGCCATAACGATTGCCGGTCCGGGCGGTCAGGAACCCGACCGCTCCCGCGGCCGACACCGCCAGGTCCCGCTTCTCGCACAGCGCGGTCCCGAAGTCCATGGACGGACCCAGGTCCACCAGCGTCCACGTCTCCAACTCTCGGTCGGCGATGGTGTCACGGACGTAGGGAGCCATGGTGCGGGCCGTCACGTTCCAGTCGATCCGGCGGACGTCGTCGCCAGGGGTGTAGGCCCTGGTCTCGCCGAGTTCGGAACCGTGACCGGGCACCAGGCCCTGGTACTCGCCGTGGAGCAGTCCGTCGATACGGTGCGTGACCGCCAAGTCGAGCCTCCGCAGCACCTCGTCGGGTCCGGTGTGGACCATGCGCGGTGGCGGGGCGCCGGGCGTGGCCATCTCAGGCGCTCCGGCCGTCGGCGGTGGCGTCGCCCGGCTCGGCTCCGGGGCCGGTGGGCGCCCATGGTGAGCTCGGTGCTGGAGGCAACGGCCCAGGCGCGGCGGTGATCACCCCGGTTGCCGGAAGGCCAGCCCCAGGCGGAGCCCCGGCCGTCGTCGGCGCGGGGCGCGCCGCGGTCGACACCGCGGAGTGGTCCTGGGACGGGGTGACCCGAGGTGCGGGCACGGTGGACAGGTAGCGGACCAACACGTCATCTACGCCGATGTCGCGAGCCAGTGCCTCATAGGAGAGCACCAGGCGGTGCCGCAAGATGTCGGGCGCGACGTCGAAGACATCCTGAGGCAGGACGTAGGTGCGGCCCCGCATGAGGGCCAGGGCCCGGCCGGCAGCCACCAGCCCGAGACTGGCTCTGGGGCTGGCCCCATAGGTCACCAGCTCGAGCAGGTCCGACAACCCGAACCGCTCGGGCTCTCTGGTGGCCAGAACCAGCGACACCGCGTAGTCGACCACTTCGCGAGGTACGAACACCCGTTGGGTGACGGACTGCATCTCGGCCAATCGATCGACGGTCAGCATCTCGCGCGGCACGGGCGGGGTGACCCCCATCCGCTGGACGATCTCAACCTCCTCGGCCGGCGTGGGGTAGCCCACGACAATCTTCATGAGGAAGCGGTCCCGCTGGGCCTCGGGCAGCGGATACACTCCTTCCTGCTCGATCGGGTTCTGCGTGGCCAGCACCAGGAACGGACGGGGCACCGGGTAGCTGGTGCCACCAATGGAGACCTGTCGCTCGGCCATGACCTCCAACAAGGCGGACTGGACCTTGGCGGGGGCCCGGTTGATCTCATCGGCCAGTACGAAGTTGGCGAACACCGGGCCCAGCTCGACGTCGAACGTCTCGCTGCCGGACCGGTAGATGCGGGTGCCCATGACGTCGGCGGGCAGGAGGTCGGGCGTGAACTGGATGCGGGCGAAGGTTCCCCGACCACCCGAGCCATGGTCTCGGCAGCCAGTGTCTTGGCCAGACCTGGGACACCTTCCAGGAGGGTGTGTCCCCCGGCCAGCACGCAGACCAGCAGCCGCTCGACCACCCGGTCCTGCCCCACGATCACCCTCTTGACCTCGAACAGCGCTTGCTCGAGTCGTTCGGCGGCCTGGCCGACCTCGGCGTTGGTGATGGGATTGGTCATGGACGCTCCTCGAATGGCTGGTCCGCCCCAGTGGAGTCGACCGAGGCGAACGTCAGCGTAAAGCCAACCGGGATTCTCCAAACTCCGGCAGGGATGTGCCCGGTCCAGGCGAGGTGTGGCCCATCCGCTCGGCTCAAATGTGTTTCGCCCTCGTTTCGGTGGCGGCCGGTACGGTCCAACCATGCGCGTACTGGTGGTCGAAGACGAGGTGGACCTGGCCGAGGCGATTGCCATGGGTCTGCGACGAGAGGGGTACGCCGTCGACGTCGCCAATGACGTGGCCGGAGCGGTCGATCGTCTGAGCGTGTCCAGCTACGACCTGGTGACGTTGGATCTCAACCTGCCCGACGGCGATGGCCTGGAGTTGGCGGCCCGGCTTCGCAGCGACCCGCTGTTGGCCCCGACAGATGACGAGCCTGCGCCCCGGGTGCTGATGCTCACCGCTCGAGACGGCGTGGGAGAGCGGGTCATCGGCTTGGACGAGGGCGCAGACGATTACCTGGTCAAGCCGTTCGACTTCGCGGAGCTAACGGCCCGTATCCGCAGCCTGCTGCGCCGTGACGCGGGTCGTAGCGGCGCCCGACTGTCGGTGGGTGATCTGGTGTTGGACTCGGCCCGGTTCGAGGTGACCCGTAGGGGACGGCTCGTAGACCTGACAGCCAAGGAGTTCGCCTTGCTGCGCTACTTCATGTCCCACTGCGGCGAGGTTCTGAGTCAGGAGCGGCTGCTCGAACACGTCTGGGACGAGAACGCGGATCCGCTCACCAACACGGTCCGAGTGACGGTGGGGACCCTGCGACGCAAGATCACCAGAGACGACGACCCCGAACCGCCAATTGAGACGGTCATCGGTGCCGGATACCGACTTCGCCCCGACCTACTCGCCCCGAGCGGACCGGACCGGGACGACACGCAGTGACCTCCTCGGGTCCATCGACCCCCCAGATTCCGGCTGAGCCGCCCACCGCCGACAGCCCGATCCCGGTCCCCAACCCAGCCGGCCCTGGTGGCCGATTCGAGTCGAGCGGCATGGAAGAGATGTCGACTACGGCACGCGCGGCGGTCCGACTGGTCGACGCCTTGCCGGCCTGGCTGGGCTCGGTGCGGTTCCGGCTGACCGCCATCTACTCGTTGGTGCTGTTCGGGCTGACCGCCTTCACCGTGGCCGGGGTATACGGCGTCCTGGCCTCCCGTTTGGGTGACGAGTACCTGTACCGCAGCTATCAGGTGACCAGGGTCGAACCTGTACCGGGGGGGGTGATCCTCACCCCCACCCAGGTTCAGTCCAGCTATCGCAGCGTCGAACAGTTGGCCAACGAGAGAGCCCTGAGCCTGCTGCGGACGTACTCGGCCAGTGCGCTCCTGCTCCTGTTCCTGGTCAGCCTGCTGGTGGGATGGTTGGTGGCAGGGCGGGTCCTGGCCCCGATCGGGCGGATCACCGCGGTGGCGCGAGATATCCAGGCCACAGATCTGTCTCGCCGAATCGGCCTCCACGGTCCGCCCGATGAGCTCAAGGAGCTCGCTGACACCTTTGACGCCATGATCGAACGCCTCGACGATGCCTTCGGCGCCCAGCGCCGGTTCATCCAGGAGACCTCCCACGAGCTGCGCAACCCCCTGGCGGTGATCCGCACCAACCTCGACGTGGCTCTGTCGGACCCGGATCCCGACCCCGCCGACCTGCGCCGCACGCTCGACGTGGTGCGGCGCACCGCCGCCCGGATGAGCCACCTGGTCGACGACCTCCTGGTCTACGGCCGCCTCGGAGCACCAGCCCACGAGCTTGGACCGGTCGACCTCGGACCACTGGTCGGTGAGGTGGCCGAGGAGTTCAGGGCCCCGGCGGCCGAGCGGCATCTCCACGTGGACGTCGACGTCGACGTCGTCTCGGCTCCAGCGGCATGGGGGGATCGTCTGGGACTGCGCCAGGCGTTGGCAAACCTGTTGGCCAACGCCGTCCGGTTGGCGCCAGCCGGCACCACCATCAGGGTCCGATCGGGGGGCGACGCAACCTCGGCATGGATGAGCGTCAGCGACGATGGACCGGGCATCTCCGAGGAGCACCGCTCCCAGGTGTTCCAGAGGTTCTGGCGCGGAGATCGCTCGAGTCGCGACGCCGGCACCCACAGCGGACTGGGCCTGGCCATCGTCGACCAGATCGCCCGAGACCACGGTGGCCGGGTGGATCTGGAAGATTCGGGCACCGGCGGCTCCACCTTCACCATCCACCTACCGACCCACCGAGACGCCCGATGAAAGACTTGCGGCGAATGGCCCGGGCTTACCGTCGCTTTCGGCACCCCTCCCTAGGTTGAGCGCACAGGAGGACGAACCATCTCATGGAAACCGATACGACCCGCCCGTTCGAAGCCAGCCAGCCCAAGGCCAGCCCGTGGGCCGACCCGCGGCCCAGCTCGTCGCTGCCCCCGTCGCCACCGACCGGCGGCGGCCCCACGACGTCGTGGGACCGTCCCCCGACCCCTCCGCCGGCATCGTCACCGCCCCCGTGGAACGCACCAGCCGGGCTCGCGGGGCCACCGTTCGCTCCCTCACCAGCCACCTCGGGTCCCCTCCCTTCCCGAGGCGGCGGTGGGGGAGCGGGTAGGTCGATGAAGGCCGCATTGGTCGCTCTGGCCGTGTTCACCTCGGGCGCAGCCGGCGTTGCCGTCGGCGCCAACGTGGTCGGTGGAACAGGGGGGAGCGACACTGTCGCCGAAGCCCCGAACATGGACAGCACCGCAGTACCCACCTCGGGCCCGGTGTCGGGTTCGACGGCCGAGCCGGTGGCCGCAGTGGCTTCCGTACTCGCTCCCGCCGTGGTCCAGATCGAGACCGATACCGGTTTGGGATCAGGGTTCGTCTACGACGGCGAAGGCCTCATAATGACCGCGGCCCATGTGGTCGAAGGGGCCCGATCGGTGACCGTGCGCTTCGCCGACGGGACCCGCGTCACCGGCACCGTGGTCGGGACCGATTCCAGCACCGATGTCGGTGTCGTGCAGGTGGAAGGGGTCGAGAACCTCAAGGTCGCGTCCCTCGCTCTCGGCGTGGACCTCCAGGTCGGCCAGACCGCTGTGGCGATCGGTAGCCCGTTCGGTCTGCACCAGACCGTCACTGCCGGCATCGTGAGCGCCATCGGTCGTTCCACCGAAACCCAGGGCCAAGATGGGGTCATCCGGGCCATCCCTGCCATCCAGACCGACGCCCCCATCAACAGCGGCAACTCAGGTGGCGCGCTGGCCGACCGTCAGGGTCGGGTGATCGGCATCAACTCCTCGATCATCACCGCAGACCAATCCTCCAGCGGAAACGTGGGCGTCGGGTTCGCGGTTCCGATCGACATCGCCAAGGCGGTGGCCGACCGGCTCGTGGCCGGTACGTCGCCCGTCAGCGGATACCTGGGCGTGAGCAGCTCGGATTCGGCTGGTTCGTCGGCCGGTGCCGAGATCCAAGAGGTCGAGACCGGCTCGCCCGCCGACGGCGCCGGTGTGGCGGTCGGGGACATCGTCGTCGGTTTCGACGGCCGTTCGATCGGCAGCGCCATCGACCTGGTGGCTGCGGTCACCACCCATGCCCCTGGTGACGAGGTCGAGCTGACCCTGGTGCGAGACGGTGAACGGGTGGCGGTGACGGTGGTGCTGGACCGCTCGCCGTACTGAGGTCACCGGTAGGCTCGGACGCCTCATGGAGCCAATCCTCGTAATCCTCACGGTGCTCGCCGTCGTTCTGATCGCCGGCACCTTCTTCTTCGTCAACCGCAGCACCGGCCGGCGGGGGCCAGACCTAGAGCCTCCCGCCCGTGGCGGGGTCCTGACCGAGCGGCGTTCCGAGCCTGACGTCGCCACCCCCGAGGAATCGGCCGCGGGTGGGTCGACTGCGGTGCTCGACCGCGAGCCCTCGGTACTGGAGCCGACGGTCCCACAGCCCGAGGTCGTCGAGCCCGAGGTCGTCGAGCCTGTCCGCAAACCGTCGTTCCGGGACCGACTGGCCAAAGCCCGAGCCACCTTTGCCGGGTTCCTCGGTCGAACCCGAATCGATGAGGAGACGTGGGACGAACTCGAGGAAGCTCTGATCCGCGCCGACCTCGGCGTCGGACCTGCCACCGAGCTCCTCGATCAGCTCCGAGCACGGGTCAAAGCTGAGGGGTTGGAGACCGGCGAGCAACTGGTCGAAGCGCTCAAGTCCGAGATGAAGGCCCAGCTCGCGGTATCTGACCGTTCGCTGCGGCTCGATGACGGCCGTACCAACGTCTGGCTATTCGTCGGGGTCAACGGAGTGGGCAAGACCACCACCATCGGCAAGCTCGGCAAACGCCAGGTGGCCGACGGCCACACCGTGGTGATGGCGGCGGGAGACACCTTCCGCGCCGCTGCCGCCGAGCAGCTCGAGACCTGGGCTGGCCGGGCCGGGGCCGAGATAGTGCGGGGGGCCGAGGGGGCAGACCCGAGCGCCATCATCTTCGATGCCATCGAGGCCGCCGCGGCCCGCGGTGCCGATCTGGTGCTGGCCGACACCGCTGGCCGTCTCCACACCAAAACCAACCTCATGGAAGAGCTGCGCAAGGTGCGGCGGGTGGCAGACAAAGACCCCGGGCATGTGACCGAGGTCCTGCTGGTGCTAGATGCCACTACCGGCCAGAACGGCCTGGTGCAGGCTCGGCAGTTCACCGAAGCCACCGAGGTGACCGGCGTGGTCCTGACCAAGCTCGACGGTTCAGCCAAGGGCGGGATCGTGTTCGCCATCCACCAGGAGTTGGGCATCCCGGTGAAGTTGGTGGGCTTGGGTGAGACCGCCGACGATCTCGTCGACTTCGATCCCGAGGAGTTCGTCGAAGGCCTGCTCGCTGTCTGAGCCTGCCCCTCACCGAGAACTGGATCAAAGCGGCTGCGTGTCGCCTACGGTTCGAGCAAATCCCAGCCCGGGCCCATTCGCCCCCGCCGTTCCCAGGAGATTCCGTGACCAAGCTGCTGATGCTCCCCATCAAGTTCGTTCGTACCTTCCTGAAGCTGGCCGGGGTCCGCGGGGCGTTGCTGTTGGCGGTAGGCGTTGTCATCGGCACGATGGTCGCCCCAACGTCGGGGGCCCGGCTCCGGGCCGAGCTCAAGGCTCGCATCCGCGCCAACCGTGAGGTGCCTGAGGGTGCCGGGTTCGCCCCCTGACCTCGTCCGGTAGCATCGCCGGGCCATGTTCGAGTCACTTTCAGATCGCTTCGACGGAATCTTCAAGAAGCTCAGGGGTAAAGGCCGCCTGAGCGAGGCCGACGTAGACGAGGTCCTGCGCGAGATCCGTCTCGCCCTCCTCGAAGCAGACGTCAACTTCACCGTGGTCAAAGGCCTGGTAGGTCGTATTCGAGACCGGGCGGTGGGGGCGGACCTGCACGAGGCGCTCAACCCGGCGCAACAGGTCATAGACATCGTCCACCAGGAGCTGGTTGCCACCCTGGGCGGCGAGACCATTCGGATCACATATGAGGCCAAGCCTCCCACCGTGATCCTCATGGCCGGACTCCAGGGGTCGGGCAAGACCACCAACTCGGCCAAGTTGGCCCGCTGGTTCAAGGCGCAGGGCCGCAACCCGATGCTGGTCGGTGCCGACCTCCAGCGGCCGGCCGCAGTCGAACAGCTACGAACGCTGGCTCGCCAGGTCGATGTACCCGTCTACTCCGCTCCCGATGACGTCGTCGCTTCTGGCACCGGCAACCCCGTCGACGTGGCGCTGGGCTGTCTGGCCGAGGCCAAACGCCTGGGCCGAGATGTGGTCATCGTGGATACCGCCGGTCGGCTCGCCATCGACGCCGAGCTCATGGAGCAGGTGCGCCAGATCTCCGAGGCCACCAACCCCCGCTACACCTTCTTGGTCGTAGACGCCATGACCGGCCAAGACGCCGTCACCGTGGCCGAGAACTTCCACGCCACCCTTTCGCTCGACGGGGTGATCCTCACCAAACTCGACGGTGACGCCCGTGGCGGTGCCGCGCTTTCGGTCAAGGAGGTCGTGGGCAAGCCGATTGCCTTCGCCTCCACCGGCGAGAAGCTCGACGAGTTCGACTTGTTCCATCCCGACCGGCTGGCCGGGCGTATCTTGGGGATGGGCGACGTGCTCACCCTCATCGAGAAGGCCAAGGATGCCTTCGACGAGAAGCAGGCCGAAGAAGCCGCCAACCGGCTTCTCGAGGGCCAGTTCACCCTCGAGGACTTCCTCGAGCAGATGGCCCAGGTCAAGAAGATGGGGAACCTCGGCAACCTCATGAAGCTCATGCCGGGCATGCCCAAGGAGCTCCGCAACACCGAGATCGACGATCGGGAACTGGCACGCATCGAGGGCATCATCCACTCGATGACCACGGCCGAGCGACGCGACCCCAAGCTCATCGATGGCTCCCGTCGCCTTCGCATCGCCAACGGCAGCGGGGTCACCACCTCTGAGGTGAACGCCCTGTTGCGCCAGTTCACCGAGATGCAAAAGATGATGAAGGGGCTCGGCGGGGGCCTGCTCGGGCGCAGCATGAACAAGAAGGCCAAGAAGAAGGGCAAGGGCGGGGGTCGCACCACCCCCAAGGGCGGAGGGCAACCGAAGTTCACGCTGCCGCCATCGGGCGGTGACTCCGACGGTGGGACCGGTGGTTTCCGGCTTCCCGGCCTCTGAGCCGACGCCTGGTGGCTGAACCCCGTGGCCGTGGTTCAGTCCCGAGCAGATCCGGTTCCAGACCAAGGATCGACGGGGGATCGTCTGGCCCTGGGGATCTTCCTTGCCGTCTGCGTGCTGGCGGTGCCGTTCTACCTGTGGGCCGGACGGGACCAGTGGTTCTTCCAGGACGAGTTCGCGGTCCTTGTCAGCGAGGTCCGCTCGCCGCTCGATCTGTTCCACCCGCACAACGAGCACCTGATCGTGCCGACTCGGCTGATGTATCTGGTGTTGTGGCCGGTGTTCGGTCTGAACCAGTACCTGCCCTACCAGGTGGTGGTGGTGGTGACGCACGTTGCCATCGCTGTGCTCATGCGCCTCGTGTTGGTCCGCTCCGGAGTTGGCGCGTGGGTGGCGACGGCGGGGGCGATTGTGTTCCTTGCCTTCGGGCGGGGGTCCGAGAACATCGTCTGGGCCTTCCAGGTGGGGTTGAGCGGTTCGATCGCCACGGGATACCTGTACCTGTACCTCACCATGCACGACGGGCCTCTGCGGCGACGGGACGTTGCGGCCTTGGCGGTCGGCATTGTCGCGGTGCTCAGCTCGGGTCCGGCTGTGGCCATGGTCGTGGCTGTCGGGATCACTTCCCTGCTGCGTCGGGGTTTGAGGGTGGCCGCATTCCACACCGTCCCGCTCCTGGGACCGATGGGACTCTGGTTCCTGCTCGGCCGTGACGCAAGTGCGGGGTCGGCCCCCGCTCTGGTTGTCCGCTTCGTGGCCGAGGGGGTTCGGATCACGGTGGAGCGGACCACGGTAGGGCTCTGGGGTTCGGTCCTGGTGGGGCTGGTGGCCTGCCTTGGTCTGGCCTTGCAAATCGGTGATGAAGGACTTGGACCCTTTGCTCGACGGGTAGCGGCACCGCTGGGTCTGGCGGTGGCCGCGCTGGCCAACTGGTTCATGATCGGCTACTCCCGTGCCGAGTCGCACGGCGTGGAGTTCTCCCAACGGCCGCGCTACTCGCATCTGGCCTTGGCGATGGGCCTACCGCTGGTGGTGGTCGGCGTAGAGGGTGTGGCCCGGCGGTGGCGGTTCCTGCTGGTCCCTGTCCTGGCGGTCCTGTTGGCCGGTGTGCCGGCCAACTTGAAATCGGTTGAGATCCGTTCCAACCGAGATGTTCCGCCCGATCTCGTGTTGGCGGTGGCCAACTCAGCGCTGCTCGAGGATGTCGAGCGGGATCGGGAGGTCTTCCCTGGGGTCACCGGTTTCCGGCACGTGACCGCAGGTTGGCTGGTCGATGCCCGTCATGACGGCAAAATCCCCTCCGATGCATCATCGGACTGGGCGGTGACCGAGGCCACCAGGCGGCTCGCCTTCGAAGTGGAACCCGTAGCCGGTTCCTCGATCGCCTGTCGGGAGGCTTCAGTGTCCAAGGACGTGGTTCTGGAGCGGGGCGCATCGGTGGTGGTCTCGGGTCAGTGGATCGCCTGGGTCAAGGTTGCGTCGCACGGATCGGTGCCGTTGCCCGTGTCTTCAGAGGGACCGGTGGCGGTGGTGGCAATAGCCGATGGCTTGAGGTTGACCATGACTCCCTTCACCGAAGGCTCTGGTCGCTGGTGCTCGCCGAACTAGCCCGGATCCACCGAAAGACTGAGCCTTCCGGCCCAGTTCGGCTGCCGGCAAAGCCGACGGCGATCCGAGGCAAAGTCTCGGGCTGGCCAACCCTGCTGTGATGACGTCCGGGCTATCGGGCCAGCGAGTAGTGGGTGTCGGATCGTCGATCGCGTTTCCACGTTTGCGCTCGGGGGTTCCGGTGGCCCACCATGTATGGCCGATTGGGACCTGTGCCCCCGCCATCGATCGATCACGAGACATTCGAAACAGTAAGGATTCCAATGGCCGTCAAGCTCCGCCTAATGCGGATGGGCAAGAAGAAGCAGCCCACCTACCGCGTCGTCGCCGCCGACTCGCGGGCCCCACGCGACGGCCGTTTCATCGAGATCGTCGGCACCTACCAGCCGCGTCTCGAGCCGTCCGGCATCAACATCGACAACGAGAAGGCCCTGAAGTGGCTCCGCAACGGCGCCAAACCCACCGACACCGTGGAGAAGCTCCTCAAGGTCTCCGGTGCATGGGATGAGTTCAAGGGCAAGGCCCCCGCGCCCGCTGGCGCCGAGTCGTGACCGACTCGGCTGAGACCTCCGGGTCTGTCGATAACGCCAACCGGGTGCTCGAGTACCTGGTGCAGCAGGTGGTGGACAACCCTGATCAGGTGTCGGTTACCACCGGTCCGGGCCGTCGGTCCGAGGTGCAGCTCGATGTGCGGGTCGCAGATGGTGATATGGGGCGTGTGATCGGCAAGCGGGGTCGTATCGCCCAGTCGATTCGTACCGTCACCCGGGCCGCTGCCACCAAGGACGGCACCACGGTAGACATCGAGTTCGTAGACTGACGTCGGTCTGAACGAGTGATCGAACTAGACGGAGCCGGACCCTCGGGTCCGGCTCCGTCGCGTCAGGGGTTCGGCTCAGTCGACGGGAGCTACCGAGGCGAAGGCACGAGCCCGGTCCAGGTGTGCGGTCCGGTCGGTGGGGTCAGCGGAACCGACCAGGACGTAGTCGCCGGCGTGCTCGGCAATGAGGTCACCGTTGTCGTCGACCATCCACGGCAGTGCCAGTCGACGGGGAACCCTGACCTGTACCGGGCGTTCGTATGTGCCGAACACGTGGTCCCACCACGAAACGCTCACGCCGTGGTTTGCCATCGGGTGGCCGAAGTGGTGGTGGAAGTGATGGCGCGCCACCCATCGGGTGTAGGTAGTAGTCGGGTTCTTGAGGTGGGCCAGTGCGTGGCGAGCTTCGTAGTGGAAGTACCCGAGGGCCCAACCGATCGCCACTGCCACGCCGAGCGGCCACGAGCTCAGCCAGGCCACTAGGGGAGCGAAGCCACCGAAGCCGACCAGAAGCATCCCGGTCCAGCTCAAGATGTGGTTGACGTCGAAGTGCCACTGCGAGGTGACGTGGTGTTCTAGGTGCTCGCGGCTCATGATGCCCTTGCCGTGGAGGTGGTGCATTGCGAAGCGGTGCAGGACGTATTCGGCCAGGGTCCATACCGCGGCGCCGAACAGGAGAGCGCCGGTCACGGCCATGATCGTGGTCGGGTCCATCTGAGCCGTCCTTGGTCTTCAGGGCGCGGTCCCCAGTGCCGCGCTCCCAAATTATTGAACAGCATTCAGAGTTTTGCAACCCGTTCTTTGCCGGCTCACGCGGGATCTGCGGTCGGGCTGTTGGTTGCCGGTTGGCGCGTCGGGCAGGTCGGTGGGCGAGACTGACCCGATGCAGTCATCGTCCCAATCGGGTCTCGGACCCGCCGCCCTGTTGGAGATCGGGCGGGTGGGCAAGGCCCATGGCCTCAAGGGGGAGGTGACGGTGGCGATCACATCGGACCGGCCCGAACGGACCCAACCGGGTGCCCGTTGGGTCCTCGACGGGGGAGTGGTCACCGTCGTCGCCATCCGCCCGTTCCAACAGCGATGGATCGCTCGCCTCGACGGTGTGGACACCCGTGAAGACGCCGAAGCATTGACCGGACAGGTGGTTCGGGCCGAAGAGATCGACGACCCAGACGCCCTGTGGGTCCACCACCTGGTCGGGGCCACGGTCGAAACCCCGGATCGACGTTCATGGGGTGAGGTCGTGGCCGTACTCCAGAACCCCGCTGATGACCTCTTGGAGCTGGCCGACGGGACTCTGATCCCGGTGGGGTTCGTGGCCGACTCGTCACGGTTGCCCGACGTCGTGGTGGTAGATCCGCCCGAGGGGCTCCTGGGCGCTGACCTCTGAGGGTGGCCATGCGCATAGACGTCTTCACCATCTTCCCGGACCTGATCACCGACTTCGCCGGGCGGAGTCTGCTGGGCAAGGCCGGCAGGGCCGGGCTGCTCGACGTGCGGGCCCAGGACCTGAGGTCCCAAACCCAAGACCCACACCGCTCTGTAGACGACTCTCCATTCGGCGGGGGAGCGGGAATGGTCCTGATGGCCGAGCCCCTCTTCGCCTGCGTGGAGGCCGTCAACCCGCCGCGTCCGCTCTACCTGCTCGGCCCTGGGGGCAGGCGCTTCGACCAGTCGATGGCCCGGGAGTTGGCCACCGGGTCGGGTTTCAGCTTGCTGTGCGGGCGCTATGAGGGGGTCGACGCCCGAGTTTCTGAACACCTCGTCGACGGTGAGTTGTCCATCGGTGACTTCGTGCTGAACGGGGGTGAGGTTGCGGCCATGGTGGTGTTGGAAGCCGTGGGCCGGTTGGTCCCCGGCGTCATGGGCAACAACACCTCGGCCGAGGAGGAGTCGTTCTCTGAGGGTCTCCTCGAGTATCCCCACTACACCCGCCCGGCCGAGTTCCGGGGTTGGGAGGTACCCCCGGTTCTGAGGTCAGGAGACCACGGTCGCATCGCCCGATGGCGCCAGGCCCAGGCCCTACACCGCACGCTGCGGAACCGGCCCGACCTCGTTGTGGCTCGCGGTGGCTTCACCGCAGACGAAGAGAGGCTCATGGCGGAGTTTCCCGCCGAGGTGTCGGCCTCGGATCCCGATGCTCGGCCCTGAGTTGGCCGCCCGGAGGGTCGCCGTCTAGCGTTGCCCTCTGCCGTATGGGTCCCCGGCGGGACCCGTCCAAGATGTCGCACCCCGTTTCAGGAAACCCGATGAACTCCACCGAGCTCGTCGACCAGGCCAGCCTCCGCACCGATGTCCCAGACTTCGCGCCCGGCGACACCCTCAAGGTGCACGTCCGCGTGATCGAGGGCAACAAGGAGCGCGTTCAGGTGTTCCAAGGCGTGGTTATCAAGCGTCAGGGTGGTGGCGTCCACGAGACCTTCACGGTCCGCAAGCTCTCCTACGGCGTCGGCGTCGAGCGCACCTTCCCGGTGCACACCCCGATCATCGACAAGATCGAGGTTCACACCCGGGGCGACGTCCGCCGGGCCAAGCTCTACTACCTCCGTGACCGGGTCGGTAAGGCGGCCAAGGTCAAGGAGAAGCGCGACAACTGATCGCGCCCGGTCCCCTCCACGGGCCTCGTCGTCACCGCGTGTGCATACGATGCAGTCGTGAGCTCTGACGACCTCGAGCAGTACGAAGCAGAGATCGAGCACCAGCTCTTTCAAGAGTATCGGGACGTCGCGCCCACCTACCGCTACGTGGTGGAGACCGAACGCCGGTTCTACCTGGCCAACCAGGTCGACCAGACCGTCCACGATGTGGGGGGACGGACCAGGGTGGAGCTCGAGCTCCACGACGCCTGGGTGTGGGACATGTACCGCGAGACGCGCATGCGCTTCGTGCCGTCGGTACGGGTTGTCACGTTCAAAGACGTGAACATCGAGGAGCTCCCCAAACCCGATCTCCAGCTGTGACCGAGGCCCGCCGTCAGTTGGGGGCGGCAGGCGAAGCTCAGGCCGCGGCCTGGTACCAGGCCAATGGGTATCGGGTGTTGGATCGCAACTGGCGGTGTCGAGAAGGCGAGCTGGATCTGGTGTGCCGTCGGGGATCGGTGGTTGTGTTCTGTGAGGTGAAGTCTCGGTCATCGGCGGCCTTCGGGCACCCAGCCGAGGCGGTCACGCCGGCCAAGCAAAAACGACTCCGGCTGCTGGCTGTCCGCTGGCTGGAATCATCGACGGGCTCGGCGGGATGTTCGCTTCGCTTCGACGTGGCATCGGTGCTAGCCGGCAAGCTAGAAGTGATCCAGGCCGCGTTCTGATCGTCGAGGGCAATCGCGGACAGGGCTGGCCGTCGTCGCTGCGAGGTTGATCAGACCGAGACTTCGCCTCGGTTCAGCCATGCCGTATTTATGAGTCGGCTCGCCTGACGGCTCGCCTCCTTAACCAAGGAACGCCCAAGCCACTAGGGCGATGCACACCAGCACCGCGGCGATCACCATGGCGTAGTCAGCAGGCGTTCGCTTGTACTGGCGGTGCGGGTTGAAGCCCATGGGCTCAGTATGGCGGTTGACGGCTTTGTGTTTGCGGAGGCACGGGGGTGGGTACGTGGGCCGCTCTTCGGTGCGGCGGCACCGTTCGGGTCTCAGACCCCGTTGGTGACCGACGTGACGGTCTCGGGTCAACCACCACGATCGTTCGTGGACTCCCCACCGGAGCAGGAGATCCGCCATGTTCGCAAGCATTCCCTCGGCCATCGTCGTGGGTGTCGACGGTCGCCCCGTCACCGTAGAGGTCCACGTGGCCAATGGCCTTCCCGGCCTGACCATCGTCGGCCTGCCCGACGTTGCCTGTCGTGAAGCCAGAGACCGGGTGCGTGCCGCGGTCATGGCAGCCGGCGCCGAATGGCCGCTGAAGCGAATCACCATCAACCTGGCCCCGTCGGACACCCGCAAGGTAGGAAGCGGGCTGGACTTGGCCATGGCGGTCGGGGTGCTGGTGGCATCGGAACAACTGACGGCCGAGCAGGTGGAAGACCTGGCCTTCATCGGCGAGCTCGGGCTCGACGGGACCGTACGGGCCGTCCCCGGGGTCGTCTGTCGAGTGGATGCCGTCTCTGCGCCCGCGGTGGTGGTCCC
Organism: Microthrixaceae bacterium; assembly: GCA_016702505.1. Lineage (NCBI taxonomy): Bacteria > Bacillati > Actinomycetota > Acidimicrobiia > Acidimicrobiales > Microthrixaceae > Microthrixaceae bacterium. Next base: position 132,926 of record JADJDU010000011.1, on the reverse strand, counting down.
ACAGTCGGTGGTGGGAGATGCCTGTTTGTTGGGTTCCGCCGCGGTGCACGGTGTGGTCAGCCTCGGTGAGGTCCTCGTGGCGCTGCGGACCGAACCCCGAGCATGGCCCGACCACCCCATACCGGCGTCACCCGTGCCCGAGGTTCCCGTTGCAGATCTTGCCGATGTGAGAGGCCAGGTGGCGGCCCGTTTCGCCCTGGAGCTTGCCGCCGCTGGTGGTCATCACCTGTTGATGGTCGGTCCGCCGGGAGCGGGCAAGACGATGCTGGCCAGTCGGATGCCCGGGCTTCTTCCCGACCTGGACCGCCGCCAGGCCATCGAGGCCACCAAGGCGCATTCGGCAGCAGGCCTCACGGTGGGCGGTGTTGTGAGGCGGCCGCCATTTCGGGCACCTCACCACACCGCCACCACCGTGGCCCTGGTCGGGGGTGGTACCGACGCCCTCCGGCCCGGCGAGATATCCCTGGCCTCGGGGGGTGTGCTCTTCCTGGACGAGTTGGGAGAGTTCTCACCGACGGTCCTCGACTCGCTCCGCCAACCACTCGAAGAAGGCGTGATCAGGGTCAGCCGGGCTCGCTTCAGCGCTGACCTACCGGCACGGGTTCTGCTGATCGCGGCCATGAACCCCTGCCCGTGCGGAGAAGCAGGTAGACCGGGAGCCTGTCGGTGCCCCGACGGGATGCTGGCCCGGTACCGGCGTCGGCTCTCGGGCCCGCTGCTGGACCGCTTCGATCTCCGAGTCCAGGTCTTCCGGCCCGAGGTCGATCGGCTGCTAGGCGGTGAACCAGGTCCCTCGACCGCCGATGCCGCTCGTCGAGTGGCTGCTGCTCGGGAACGGGCTGCGCAGCGGGGGGTGTCGTGCAACGCCATGCTCGACGGTGCCCATCTGGAAGACGTGGCCCCGCTGGACGACGAGGCCACAGCTGCCTTGGCCACAGCCCTGGGCACCGGTCGGCTGAGCGCCAGAGGGCTGACCAAGGTCAGAAGGGTCGCATTGACGGTGGCAGATCTGGCCGGGCACTCCGACCGGCTCACCGCCTTCCACATCACCACGGCCATGGCGATGCGGATAGACGTGGTCGGTACCAGGGGTCTGGCCGCGTGACCGGCCCCGCCCTTCGTGGGATGAAGACGGCAGATCGCACCGCGGCCTGCCTGGTTTCGCTGGCGTACCTCGACGGCATCGGGCCGGCCACCCTGAGGCGATGCCATCTGGAACATGGTGCCGAGGAGACGTGGTCAGATCTCCTCGCCGGGAGACCAGAGCGAATCGTGCCCATCGCCACTCAAGCGGCGAGATCCAAGGCCGGATTCACTGAGCGGCTGGTGGCACAGGCCCGTCTGCGTGACCCCGCCGCCGATCTGGCCCGGCAGCTAGACGCTGGCCGACAGGTGCTCGTTCACGGCCGACGGGGGTACCCCCAACGGCTTCTGGCTGATCCGGCAGCGCCGGCCCTGCTTTTCGCCGAAGGAGACCTAGGTGCGCTCTTGTCTCCCGGGGTGGCACTGGTCGGGACCCGCAACGCCACCCTGGCGGGCCGGTCCCTGGCCGAGGAGATGGGCGCCGACCTGGCCCGATGTGGGATCGCGGTCCTCTCGGGCCTGGCGTTGGGAATAGACGGAGCGGCACACCGTGGGGCATTGCGGGCCGGATCCGCCCCTGCCGTCGCTGTGATCGCCTCTGGTCTCGACATCGCCTATCCCCGTCGCCACCTGCACCTCCAGCGAGACCTGGCTCGCAGCGGGTTGGTGATCTCAGAGACCCCCGCTGGCGTTCGTCCCGACCCGTGGAGGTTTCCGGCCCGGAACCGGATCCTGGCCGCTCTGGCCGATCTGGTGGTGGTGGTGGAATCGCGCGTCGCGGGAGGTTCCCTGCTCACCGTCGACGAGGCGCTGGCTCGAGGCGTACCGGTCGCGGCCGTGCCCGGGCACCCGTCGGCCCCGGCGTCGGCAGGGACCAACGCCTTGCTCTACGACGGAGCCAGCCTGGTTCGTGACGCGCCAGATGTTCTAATGATTCTCGGCATCACCCCTCCGGTCACCGCCACCGAGGACCGCGCCCTCCTGGCGGCGCAGCCGCTGGATCCGGCCCGGCGTGCGGTGCTCGACGTGTTGGGACCCACGCCATCGAGCCTGGCCGAGGTGGTGGCCGAGACCGGGAGGACAGTCGCCGAGGTTTCCCATGCCCTGGCCGGATTGCTGGCCGATGGGCTCGTCCAGGAAAGCCAGGGCTGGTACGAGCCGTCGCCCCACATCCGGGCAGCCAGATGACTCCCGTTCGAGGCCAGCGCGTTTCTGGGAGCTTGATGCTCGCCGGGCCGGTACGGTGTGCACGTGGGCTGGGACGTCGATGGGTTCCTGGCGGCATTGACCGCGGCGGCACCGGCCACACTCGACGCGTACCGACGCGACCTTGTTCACTTCGGATCCTGGGCCTCCGATCAGGGAGTGTCAGGTCCAGGTCAGGTCGACCGACGCACTTTGCGCCTGTACATGGTGCACTTGGCAGACAACGACGCTGCCCCCCGCACCATGTCCCGTCGAGCCTCGGCCCTGCGGCGCTATTTCCGCTGGACCACCCGGGTTGGTATCACCGCGTCGGATCCGTCGGTCTCGTTGCGGGCTCCGCGGGGGACTGGCCGTCTGCCCAGGGTCGTGCACGATCAGCAGCTCAACGCCCTGCTCCACCACCCCGGAGCCGACGGCACCCGCACCACAGAACGTGCACGCCAGGTAGCCGAGGCGAGGCGCTGGCGCGACGACGCGGTGGTCGAGGTGCTCTATGGCAGCGGGTCTTCGGGTGGCAGAGTTGTGCTCGTTGCGCGCCGCAGACGTGGATCTGGACGCTCAACGCATGTCGGTGATCGGGAAAGGTTCCAAGACCCGCCTCGTGCCCCTGAGCGAACCGGCTGTGGCGGCGTTGAGGCGCTGGTCGAGCGATGGGCGGGCCATCCTGGCCGCGCCGACCACCCCTCGCGACGTGGTGTTCGTGAACCTGCGGGGAAACCCGCTGACGCCGCGAGACGTCCGACGAATACTCGACCACCGCTCGAGCGAGCCGACCCACCCCCACGCGCTTCGTCACACCTTCGCCACCCACCTCCTGGACGGCGGGGCAGACCTGAGAAGCGTGCAAGAACTGTTGGGCCACCAGGATCTGGCCACCACCCAGATCTACACCCACGTGAGCCGGGAGCGGCTACGTCGGGTCTTCGACCAGACTCATCCCCGTGCGTAGCGCGTCCCACCCCCGGAAGCGGCCGTGATGACGGCCGAAGCCATCACCGAGCTCTGGAGCTCGTACCGGGCCGATCCCTCGCGCGAGCAGCGCGATCGACTGATCCTGCACTACTCGCCGCTGGTCAAGTACGTGGCCGGTCGGGTGGCGGCCGGTCTGCCCCACAACGTCGAGCAGGCCGATCTGGTGAGCTACGGCATCTTCGGGTTGATCGACGCCATCGAGAAGTTCGACGTGGAGCGTGGCTTCAAGTTCGAGACCTACGCCATCTCTCGGATCAAAGGCGCGATCCTCGACGGTCTCCGGGCCATCGACTGGGTGCCTCGATCGGTGAGGGCCCGTGGACGAGATGTGGAGCGAGCCTTCTCCAAACTGGAGGCCAAGCTGCACCGGTCACCCACCGAGACCGAGTTGGCCGAAGAGTTGGGTTACACCGAGTCTCAACTCCATCAGGTGCTCGGTCAGCTCTCGTTGACCGGCATGGCTGCCTTGGACGAGATGCTGGGAGATCGAGGAGACGCCACCACCCTGGCCGACACCATCCCCGATCAGGCCGACGGGCCCATGGCCATGCTCGAGCAAAGAGAGCTGCGCAGCCAACTGGCGGCGGCTATAGACCGGATGCCCGAGCGGGAGAAGGTGGTGCTCTCGCTCTATTACTTCGAGAACTTCACGCTGGCCCAGATCGGCGAGGTGCTCGGAGTGACCGAGAGCCGGGTCAGCCAGATCCACACCAAGTCGGTGCTGCAACTCAGGAGCCGCCTCCAGGCGGCCCAGCGCGAACCCGCCTGAGCCGAGCCTTCGGCTGGGCCGACAAGCCGATCGAGCGGCTCGGCTGGTGTGACGGCACGGGCCTCGAGGTTCCGTCGGGCCGGGAGCCGGTGGAGGGGTGATCGGTTTGCTTGGTCCCTTCCTGGTTCTGGTCCAGGGCCTGGTCTCGGCAGCGGTTCCGGCCGCGACTGATGGCCCGCCCCGTTACCAACCTCCGGTTCACGCCGCGGTGGTCGATCCGTTCCGACCCCCCGATCAGCCGTGGCTGGCCGGTAACCGGGGGTTGGAGTACCAGACGGCCCCTGGCACTCCAGTAGGCGCCATCGGTCCCGGGCTGGTGGTGTTCGCCGGCCAGGTTGGCGGCTCCCTTCACGTGACCATCCTCCATCCCGACGGAATCCGGTCGTCGTATTCGTTCCTGGGGTCCATCGCCGTCGAGGTGGGGGAGCGGGTCCGAGGTGGGCAGGTGGTCGGCTCCACCGGTGAGACGTTCCACCTCGGAGCCCGGGTCGGCTCCACCTACATAGACCCGGCCGCTCTCTTCGGCCAGGTGGTGGGGGCGGCGACGGTGTTCTTGGTTCCACAGGGTGGGACCAGATCCCCACCGGCCCCCTTCAGGCCAACTACCGCCATCGGTCAGCAGTTGGCCGCCGTCGCCCGGTCGGTGAGTGGCGCGGTGTTGGTCGCCGCCGGGGCCCCTGGATCCGCCGAAAGGCAGAGCCTTCCGGCGGAGTTCGGTCGCCGGCCTGACGGTCGCCGGCCTGACGGCCGACGTCTTCACTGCTGCGACAGGCAAAGCCGATCTCCGCAGGTCGGGGACTCCGCCACAAGGGGCTCTGCCCCCGAACCTCCGCCGAGTCTTCGCGCTGGGGATCGTCAGACAGCTGAACCACCTGCGGTGGCCGCCCAGAGAACCGGCTTTGCCGGGGTAGCCCCGCGCTGTAGCCAGGTGTGGTTCACGGATAGACAGGCGATCGGCTCACGATCGGCTCGCCTCCTGCGCCCTTTGGGAGCCTGCTGGGCGACGTCGCTACAATCATCCGTCGGCCCGTCACCCCGATGTGCCGTCTGTCAACCTTCGCCCGGGTCCACCCACGGTCGTCGGATCGGCTTTCTGTCGCCTCCGACGTGGGATCCGGGCTTCGCCCAACCGCTGGAAAAGGAGAGGTCCATGACGCAGCCCGTCGTGACCATGAAGCAACTGCTAGACGCCGGAGTCCACTTCGGCCATCAGACCCGGCGCTGGAACCCGAAGATGAAGCGGTTCATCTTCGGAGACCGCAACGGCATCTACATCATCGACCTGCAGCAGACCCTGCAGCGCATCGAGACGGCCTACACCCTGATCCGTGACACGGTCGCCGACGGTGGAACCGTGCTGTTCGTGGGCACCAAGAAGCAGGCTCAGGACCCGATCCAGTCCTACGCCGAGAAGAGCGGCTCGCCCTACATCAACCAGCGTTGGCTGGGCGGAATGCTCACCAACTTCGAGACCATGGCCAAGCGCGTCTCCAAGATGGCCGAGTACCGCCGCATGCGCATCTCGGGCGAGTTCGAAGCCATGCCCAAGAAGGAAGCGCTGCTCATCTCCCGTGAGCTCGAGAAGCTGGAGCGCAACCTCGGCGGCATCGCCAAGATGGACAAGCTCCCCGATGTGGTGTTCATCCTGGACACCAAGAAGGAGCACATCGCCGTCACCGAGGCCAACAAGCTCGGCATCCCGATCGTGGCCGTGGTCGACACCAACTGCGACCCCGACGTCATCCAGTACGTGATCCCGGGTAACGACGACGCCATCCGCTCGGGCACCCTCATGTGCCGGGTGATCGCCGATGCTGTCGAGGAGGGGCGCCTCATGGCCTCCAAGCGCCCTGGTGCCACCCCGCCGCCGCGCCAGCGCACCGACGAAGAAGAAGCTGCCATCGCCGCCCAGCAGGCCGAGGCCCGCCGCCAGGCCGCGGCTGCGGCCGCCGAGCGAGAGGCCCGCATCGCCGCCCAGGCCGCTGCCCCTGCCGCCGAAGCCCCCGTCGCCGAGGTCCCTGCCGAGGCCACCGACACCACCGAGGAGAGCACCCCCGATGTCTGAGTTCACCGCCAAGGACGTCCAGGCCCTTCGCCAGGCCACGGGCGCTGGGATGATGGACGCCAAGAAGGCCCTCCAGGAGAACGGCGGAGACCGCGAAGCCGCCACTAAGTGGCTGCGGGAGAAGGGTCTGGCCAAGGCCGGTGCCCGTGAGGACCGTGACAACAGCCAGGGAACGGTTGCCGTGTCCACCCTCGACGGGGTGGCCGCCATCGCCGAACTGAAGTGCGAGACCGACTTCGTGGCCAAGTCCGACCAGTTCTCCACCCTGGTGCAGGAGATCGCCACCATCGTCGCCATCGACGGCGAGGAGGCGGCCGCCAAGAAGGCCGACGCCATCGACGACCTCAAGGTGGTGCTCAAGGAGAACATCGAGCTGGGCCGCGTGGTCCGGATCGCCGCCTCCGAGGGTGCCGTGGTCGACACCTACGTCCACCGCCAGGACGGCCGGGGCGTGCTCGCCGTGGCCGTCGAGCTCCAGGGCGGCTCCGACGAACTGGCCCACGACATCGCCGTTCACATCGCCTTCGCCAAGCCCGGCTTCTTGAACCGGGACGAGGTGCCCGCCGAAGAGGTGGCCAAGGAACGCGAGACCCTGGTGGACATCACCAAGGCCGAGGGCAAGCCCGAGGCAGCCTGGGACAAGATCGTCGACGGCCGTCTCACCGGGTGGTTCAAGGAGCGGGTCTTGCTCGAGCAGAACTACGTGAAGGACGAGAAGCAGACCATCACCCAGCTCTTGGGTGATGCGTCGATCGTGCGTTTCGCTCTGGTCGCGATCGGTTCCTGACGGTGGCCGCCACGGATGCCGGCACCCGATCCGGCGGGGTGACCCCCCGCTGGGGTCGGATCGTGCTCAAGCTGTCGGGCGAGGCGTTCGCCGGTTCGGCCGGCTTCGGCATCGACGGCACCATCGTGCGCCAGCTGGCCGAGGAGGTGGTCGACGCCCGGTCCATGGGCGTGGACGTGGCCATCGTCATCGGTGGCGGGAACATCTGGCGGGGGATGACCGGCGCCGGAGCCGGCATGGATCGGGCCCAGGCCGACTACATGGGCATGCTGGCCACGGTCATCAACTCCCTGGCCCTTCAGGACACCCTCGAACAGCTCGAGCAGCCCACCCGGGTGATGACCGCGCTGCACATGGAGCAGATCGCCGAGCCCTACATCCGTCGCCGGGCCGAGCGTCACCTGGAGAAGGGCCGAGTGGTGATCCTGGCCGGCGGGCTCGGGCGCCCCGTTCTTCACCACCGACACGCCCGGCCGCCCGGGCCGCCGAGCTGTCGGCCGGTGCGGTGGTGAAGGGCACCCACTCGGGCGTCGATGGCGTGTACACCGCCGACCCCAAGCTGGATCCGTCGGCCACCAAGCTCGACGAGATCACGTATATGGATGTGTTGAACCGGGGCCTGAAGGTTATGGACCCGACCTCGATCACGTTCTGCATGGACAACGACCTCCCCATCGTGGTGTTCGATGCGTTGCTGGTAGGAAACCTGCGGCGTGTCCTCACCGGCGAGGCGGGAGTCGGTACCCTGGTCCGGTGACCGTTCTCCACGAGCCCCAGTCATGACCGACGAAACCGTGTCCATGGTGCTGGACGACGCCCGCGAGCGCATGGCCAAGGTGGTCACTCGGACCCGCTCGGAGTTCGGGAACGTACGCACCGGCCGGGCCGCCCCGGCCCTGGTCGAGAAGCTCCCCGTTGAGTACTACGGCTCCACCGTGCCGTTGCAGCAACTCGCTGGCTTTTCGGTGCCCGAGGCTCGGATGCTGGTGGTGACGCCCTACGACAAGGCGGCGATCGGTGCCATCGAGAAGGCGATACGCATGTCTGACCTCGGGCTCAACCCCAGCAACGACGGTGCCAGCATTCGTCTGTCGTTCCCGCCGCTCACCGCTGAACGCCGCAAGGAGTTCGTGAAGGTGGTGAAGGGCATGGCCGAGGACGGGCGCATCGCGGTGCGAAACGTCCGGCGTTCGGGCCGTCAGGAGCTCGAGGCCTTCGAAAAGGACGGGGAGCTGTCAGAAGACGAGCTGGCCCGAGCCGAGAAGGAGCTCGACAAGATCACCCACTCCTCAGAGGCCGAGATCGATGCTGCCCTGGGAATCAAGGAGCAGGAGCTGCTCGAGGACTGACGGCCACCGCCGCCCCGGGCTACAGGAGAGACGATGGACGACCAGCGCAGGCCCCACTCAGATGACACCCCACCTACCGAACCTGGTGAGGGGGTGCGGATCATCGGCGCCGACGAGGCGGCCGAGGCCATGGAGCGGGGCGACGTGGCGGAGAGGCGGGGAGACAACCAGAAGCGTTACGGCGATCGTCCCGCTTCCCCGCCGGTCGGGCCCCGGCCGTCGCTGCGCTTCCCCCTAGACGCCAGTTCGGACCCGACCCGCATCGAGCGCCCACCGATCCAGCCCGCTCCTGATCCGGTCACCGGACCGGTCGACATGCCCCACTGGACCGAACCCCCCACCGGGGAGGTGCCGGCGGTGCTCATCGGCGACGATTCGCCCTTTTCCGAAGACGGTGAGGACCTCGACGCCTGGTCGTCGTTCGCCACATCCACTCCTCGTTGGCGAGACGCAGACGATGCCTGGGAGGACGACGGCTTCATGGAACGGCTCGCCACCGACAGCGAGCAGGTCAAGATGGGCGCCCTGGGTGGAGACGACCGACCAGTCGACTTCGACGACCTGGAGGCTCGGGTGGAGGAGCGACGCTCGGAGGCGGGTGAGACAGCAGTTGCATCGGACGACGACTGGAGCGCATCGGTGGACAGCTACGACGACGGGCCCGGGAGAGGGCTGGCGACGAGGACTGGAACGCCGAGGCCAGCGATTTCCCCGAGCCGGGTACGGCCGGCGAACCCCTGGTACCTGGTGGGTGCGGGCGGGTCTGATCCCCGCGTGCTCGAAGGGTCGGGGGCAACCCTGCTGGGAATCGCCTGGATCGGTGGCCTGGGGGCCACGGCAGCGGCCATGCTCGCCATCCCCGAGGACGGGCGCTGGTTGTTGCTGGTCGCCCTGCTGGCCACGGTGGCCTACGACGTCGGAGGCTTGTTCGTCGGGCGAGCCATGGGCCACCGGCCGTTGTCGGCAGCCAGCCCCAACAAGACCCTCGAAGGGCTTCTGGGAGGCATGGGCGCGGCCTTCGCGGTGACGTTGATCTGCGTAGCCATTCTTGGATGGGGTGTCGAGACCGGCGCCGGGCCCGGCATCCTGCTCGGAATCGGGGCCGCAGTGGCGGCGCCGCTGGGTGACCTGTGCCAGTCGCTGCTCAAACGTGATCTCGGGGTCAAGGACATGTCGGGTCTTCTCCCCGGCCACGGCGGGGCCTTGGACCGCATCGACGGGATGTTGTTCGTGGTGCCGGTGATGTACTGGCTCACCGTCTCCCTCGCAGGGTGACCACTGTCTCTCTGGTCGGGTCCACCGGGTCGATCGGCACGCAGACGCTCGAGGTCGTAGAGGCCGAGTCCGATCGGTTCGAGGTGGTGGCGCTGGGGGCCAGCGGCCGTCGACTGGACGAGGTGATCGACCAGGCCCAGCGGTTCCATCCGAGGGTGGTGGCGGTGGCCGATCCGGCTGGCGTGTCAGAGCTGTCGGCTCGTCTCCCGGCATCGAGGTGCGTGCCGGTGAGGACGGCCTGGCCAGCCTCGGGGCCGAGGCCGAGGTCTGCGTCAACGGGGTGGTCGGTTTCGCCGGGCTCCGGGTGACCTTGGCCGCGCTGGAGGCCGGGCGGCGCTTGGCCCTGGCCAACAAGGAGTCGCTCATCGCCGGTGGTCCGGTGGTGCAGGAGGCCCGGCTGACCCCAGGGGCCGAGCTGGTCCCGGTAGACAGCGAGCACGGGGCCATCCACCAGTGCCTCCGATCCCGCGACGAGACCGGTCCGGCCCGGGTGCACCGCCTGGTCCTCACCGCCAGTGGTGGCCCGTTCCGGGGTCGCAGCGCCTCCGACCTGGCCGGGGTGACCATCGACGACGCCTTGGCCCATCCGACGTGGTCGATGGGTCCCAAGATCACCGTGGACTCGTCGACGCTCATGAACAAGGGCTTGGAGGTGATCGAAGCCCACGAGCTGTTCGGCGTCCCAGCCGGCGTCCACGGCGTGGGCATCGGCTTCGATCAGATCGATGTCGTGGTTCATCCCCAGTCGGTGGTCCATTCGATGGTGACCTACACCGACGGCTCCACGATCGCTCAGCTATCCATGCCCGACATGCGCCTACCCATCGGTTACGCCCTGGCCTGGCCCGATCGGCTGGGCACACCGTTTGGTGACATCGACTGGACCAGCTTGGCTCGCCTGGACTTCGAACCCCCTGACCTGGACGCGTTTCCCTGCCTGAGTCTGGCCTACGCCGCCGGTAGGGCCGGGGGTTCGGCGCCAGCTTGGTTGAACGCCGCCAACGAGGAGGCGGTGGCGGCGTTCCTGTCCGGTGCGATCGGTTGGGTGGACATAGCCGGGGTGTGCGCCGCGGTGCTGGACCGCCACGATGGGCGCCCGTTGGCAACGGTGGAAGATGTCGTAGAGGCCGATGCCCAGGCCCGCTCGGTTGCCCGTACCCTTATGGCTGATCCGCCGTCGACCGCCACGGGACCATGACCGAGCTCGAGAACCACATTCCCGCCGCCGAGGCGCACACCGAGTCGGATGTCGCCGTGGGTGCTGGTCACCCCGGCTCCTCCCGTCGAAGCTCCGTCGGGGTGCGATTTGCCGGTCTCCGTCTGGCCGGCCTGATTGGGGCATTGGTCCTGCTCGGGGTTTCAAGCCCGTGGACGCTGGTGGTGGTCTTGGCCTTGGTGCTCATGATCTTCTTGCACGAGTTGGGCCACTTCGTCATGGCCCGCCGAGCGGGCATGAAGGTCACCGAGTTCTTCTTGGGTTTCGGACCTCGGATCTGGTCCACCCGGCGCGGCGAGGTCGAGTACGGCATCAAGGCCATACCGGCAGGTGCGTACGTGAAGATCATCGGGATGCACAACATCGAGCCTGTCGACCCCGCCGACGAGGACCGGACCTACCGGCAGAAGGGGTTCTGGCCTCGTGTGGGGGTGGCGGTGGCCGGGTCGACCATGCATTTCATGTTGGCCACGGTGCTGATCTATGTGGCCCTGGTGGTGGTCGGCCAGCCGGCCGGCACCCTCGACGGTGCCGAACAGGCGGCGTCTTGGCGGGTGAGTGGCGTGGTGGAGGGATCCGGCGCCGAAGCGGCCGGGATCCAGCCCGGTGACCGAATCACGGTCATCGACGGTCACGAGATCGCCGACTTCACCCACCTACGAGAGGTGGTCGAACCGTTGAAGGGCAAGACCGTCCCGGTGGTCTATGAGCGCGATGGTCAAAGCCATGAGGTTCCGGTCACCCTCGAACCGTTCATGACCTGGCTGGCAGAACGGGTCCACGAGGGGAGTCAGCCCGCGTGAAGCCGGCCTTCAAACCGGCGATCAGATCGTTCGCATAGACGGCAACCTGCTCAGCAAGGCCACCACCCCTCAGTTGCTGGAGGAGATGCTGGCCGGGGTCTCTGGTCCCGTCGAGGTCACCTATGAACGAGACGAGGTGGTCAGGACCACATCGATGGAGGTGGATACCTTGGCCCTGGCCGGATCGCCTGGATATGTGGGCATCGGTCGGGAGATGCCAGAGCCAGAACGGCTCGGCGTGGTCGAGGGCCTTGTGGCGGCGCCCCGGGAGTTCTTCGACCTGACCGTCACCTCGGTGGCAGCTCTGGGCCAGTTCTTCACCCCCAGCGGAATCTCTGACTTCGCCGGTCAGGTGACCGGCGCCCGCACCGATCGGGCCGCGGTGGTGGAGGAGGAGCGCCAGTCGTCGGCCCCGGTCACAGAGAACACCACCAGGCTGGTCGACGACAGCGAGGTATCCGCTTCGGGCGAGAACCGGCTCTTGTCGATCTACGGGCTGGTGTCGATCGGCTCGGACATGGCTGCGATCGATCCGGGCGCTCTGATCGTGTTGTTCGCCATGATCAACGTGTTCATCGGCGTGTTCAACCTGGTGCCCCTGCTTCCCTTCGATGGTGGCCATGTGGCCATCGCTGTGTACGAACGGATCCAAGAGGTCCGACTGCGCCGTCGCCGCTACCTGGCCGACGTAGGTCGGCTCATCCCGTTCACCTATGCGGTGGTGGTGCTCATGGGGATGCTGTTCGTGTCCACCATCTACCTCGACATCGCCAACCCGTTGGTAGCCCGATGAACGAGACGGCTGCTGTAGCTGAACGTCGCCCCACCCGGGCGTTGTTGTTGAACCATCGGTCTCATCCGGTAACGGTCGGGGGTGGCGCCCCGGTGTCGGTGCAGTCCATGACCACCACCAAGACGGCCGATGTGGAGGGCACTCTCCAACAGATCTACGCCCTCTACGGAGCCGGGGCAGACATCGTGCGCTGCACGTGCAACGACGCCGATGCTGCCGCCGGTCTGGCCCACATCGTGCCCCGGGCTCCGGTGCCGATCGTGGCCGATGTGCACAACAGCCATCGGATGGCGCTGGCCGCGTTGGAGGCTGGCGTTCATTGCCTGCGCCTCAACCCTGGCAACATCCGCCGACCTGAACACATAAAGCTGATCGCCAGTGAAGCTCGAGATCGTGGCGTGCCGATTCGCATCGGGGTCAACGGCGGCTCACTCGACGAGTCGCTCTACCGCAAGTACGGCGGCCGGGTCACCCCCGAGGCCATGGTGGAGTCGGCACAGATGGAGCTGGCCTACTTCGCTGAGGTCGGCTTCGACCAGGTGAAGATCTCGGTCAAGGCGTCCAGCGTGCCGCTCATGATCGAGGCCTACCGGCAGCTATCGGAAGTCACCGACCACCCTCTGCACCTCGGGGTCACCGAGGCCGGACCTCCACCGGCGGGCCTGATCAAGGCCACCGCCGGGATTGCGGCGCTATTGGCCGAGGGCATCGGCGACACCATCCGCTATTCGCTCACCGCGGATCCGGTGGAGGAGGCCAAGGCGGGGCGCCAGTTGCTCGAAGCCATGGGTTTGCGCGAACGCAAGGGCCTGGACTTGATCGCATGTCCCTCGTGTGGTCGGGCCGAGGTAGATGTGATCCAGGTGGCCAACGATGCCCAGGTGGCGTTGGAGGAGCTCAAGATCCCCATCCAGGTGGCGGTCATGGGTTGCGTGGTGAACGGGCCGGGAGAGGCTAGAGATGCTGATCTGGGTATTGCCGCCGGTCGTCAGAAGGGTCACCTGTTCGTAAAGGGCCAAGTGGTCAAGGTGGTGCCCGAGGGAGCGATGGTCGAGGCCTTGGTCGAGTGGGCCAACCGCATCAATGACGAAGGCATCGAAGGGGCGCTCACCCACGCAGATGCCAAGGCTCAAGCCGAGGCTGACGCCGATCGGGCCGCGCTGCTCGACGACAAGGGCGCCGATGCCAACCACAGTGAACAGACGGTCGAGCTGATCCGCCGTCACCTGGCCGAGAACTGACGTCTCGACGGGCGGTCCCGGCCGCGGTTCGCGACATGAGCCGACTTGGGAGTGACCTGTCCGCTCTGTGTCGAAGGTTCGGGCCGATCGTCTGAACCCGGGCTGTGACGCGCCTCGGGGGCGGGTCCGAAGACTCCGCCCCCGAGGGAGCTGGCTGCCGGCCTGGGCCGGCCCGCGTGACTCAGACGGTCACGATGAAGGTGGCCACGATCTGGTCGAGGGCGGCCAGATCGGCCTCTGTGACCATCTGGACCTGGACCAGGACCATGAAGGACCCGTCGGCTGGCTTGGCCGCCAGGTACACCGCCGATGCACCGCTACCACCGCAGTTGCTGAAGTACTGAACGGTGCCGGTGTAGAGCCCGTCGTCGTAGGGCTGTTGGCCGTCGTTGGTGCAAGCACCGAGAGCACCCTCTGAGAACAGGTTCAGAACCGTGGTCGGATCAGCGTCTACCGCTGAACCAGGTGCTGCGGTGATCGACACACCAGGGGTGTTCCAGGTGTCGTTGTATCCCTGCACGTTGGTGGATGCGGTCACGTTGGCCCAGGTGCTGCCGTCCTCGAGGGTGACCGGAGCCCCGTCGATCGAGGTCCACTCGTTGGGCACCTCTACGCTGATGGCACCAGAGTCGTCTGACACCCGGGTGAAGCCGGAGTAGGCGCCACCGGTCTGGAGTGGTCCGGTCTCCTCTTCGACCGCGGTTCCCAGCGACTCGATGGGCTCCAACTCGTCGCCGTTGAACTCTCCCCGCATGCGGACGTCTTCATCGAAGCGCAGGACCTGGACGGCCAGCTTGTCGTCGGCGTTGCGGGACCGCAGCACCTTGCAGTAATCGGCCATGGTGCCGTCGGCGCCCATTGACAGGCCTTCGATCTTCTCGATGATGTCGCCGCCCTGGAGGCCCAGCTCACCGGCGGGGCTGTTGGTGTCCACGCCCGACACCCAGATGCCCGACAGACCCGATTCCTCGTCGTAGATCGCCCGCCCGTTCACGCCAAGCGAGTCGACGTCGCCCTTCTGGAGCTTTTCCACGAGCGGTTCGGCCAGCACGTTGGAGATGGCGAAGAACTGCGAAGTCCCGGTGCCGCCTACGTCGCCACCGGCGTAGTTGACGGCCACGACCTTGCCGGTGGCCGCGTCGACCAGGGGACCACCGGAGTTACCGGGCTGGATGTTGGCGTCGTGCTCGACGACGCTGTCCACCGATGCCCAGTTGGTGTCTCCGGCGGCTTCGGCCTTGGAGATGATGCCGTTGGTCATGGTGAACTCGGGGTCACCGAGGGGGAAGCCGGCGGCCCGCACCTCGAGGCCGACCTTGGGGTCCTTGTCGGACCAGGCCAGGAACGGGTAGCCGTCGCCTTCCAGGTCGATCACGGCCAAGTCGCTGCACTCGGACACACCGAGGACCTTGGCGCTGACCGGCTTGTCCTTGCCGTCGACGTACACCTCGAGGCTGGCGTTGCCGGTGACCACGTGGTTGTTGGTTACGACGATGCCCGACGGGTCGATGATGAACCCGGTGCCGCTGCTCTTGCCCTCATAGGTCTCGCTGACGGCGATGGATTCGGAGGGTTCCACGAAGGATCCCGCCGCGATGATCTGGACCACCGCGGTCTGTACATCTTCGACACTGTCGACAGCACCGGAGGAGGTCGATTGCTTGTCGCCTCCCTTGGCGTCATCCTTCTTGGCGTCGCCACCGCCGCTGCTACCACAGGCAGAGGCGAGCAACCCGAGGGTCACCACCCCCACGGTGAAGTACTTCCGTGCCCGCATGCTGCACCACTTTCGTTCCCGTTCCCGTGGATCCGGGAACGACTGACTGGGTTGGCCATGGTGTACCACACCCAAATGGCCTTGCCTACGACCACCGAGAGCGAGGTGACGATCACCTCACGAAGTGAGTCCCCGTTTCGGTATCACTACTCGTCTGGCCGAGGCCCGATGCGCGAGCGCGGCGACGTCATCGGCCGACCGAGTCAGCGGATGACGGTGAAGTACACCAGCGAGCCGGCCATGGTGGTGAGCGCCAACAGCCCCAGCGACGCCTGGAGCCACATGGGTTGGGCCTGGATGTCCTCGTAGCGAGCCTTGCGCTTGACATACTCAACCATCCGGGCCGCCCACGGCAGCTCCCGGGCCAGTATGCCCAAGCCCGCCACCACGCCGACCACCCCGGGGCCGGGCAGTACCAGCATGGCCAAGCCGCCGGTCAGCACCACGAAACCGACGACGATGGTGGCCAACCGGATCAGCACGTGGCGCTTTGCCAGTTCTTCGGTGGCTTCGCGTTTGCCGGTGGCGTACTCAGCTTCGATGGCGGCATCACGAAGCACCTCGAGGCGTTCGGCCAGTTCGGCCCGCACCCCGTATGGCTCCTCGATCGGTGACTGCGGCGGTTGTGCGCCGGAGTGTGCGGCGGGCTGATGCTCCTCGGTCACCCGGCCATTGTGGCCGACGTCGAGACCGGTTGCGTGGCGGTATGGCTCAAAGCGGGCGAACGCGCCGGTCAAGATTGTGGCCATGACCTCAACCCTCGTCCTGGCCTCGGCCTCACCGGCCCGCCTGTCCCTGCTGAGGGCAGCAGGCATCGAACCGTTGGTGGTGGTGAGCCGGGTCGACGAAGACGAGGTGAGTTCGGTGATCGGCGAGACTCCGATCACCGAACTAGTCGGCGCCCTGGCCCGGGCCAAGGCCGAGGAGGTGGCCACCCGGGTCCACGATGCCCTGGTGCTCGGATGCGACTCCATGTTCGAGATCGAGGGTCGGGTGTGGGGAAAGCCGTCGGGGCCGGGCGAGGCCGCCGAACGGATCCGGGCAATGAGGGGCCGGGAGGGCACCCTCTACACCGGACATCACCTAATCGACACCGCCTCGGGCCAGGCCGCGGGAAGGGTGGCGGCCACCACCGTCCACTTCGGTCCCATGACCGACGCCGAGGTCGACGCCTACGTCGCCACGGGTGAGCCGCTGGTGGTAGCTGGGTCGTTCACCCTCGACGGCCGGTCTGCCCCTTTCATCGATGGAGTGATGGGCGATCACACCAACGTGGTGGGGCTCAGCCTGCCAACCCTGCGCGACCTGCTGGCCGAGTTCGGCCGCTCCATTACCGAGCTGTGGGCCCAGCCCGACGACTGAGCGTCACGGTCGCCTGTGTGGCACACCACGATCGAGGTTCACGCCTCTGACCCTCGATGCGAGATGCAGGGAAGCAGACGTCGCCCGCTGCGGAAGTGGCGACGAGGAGGCGACGAGGGGGCCATTACGCTCGGCGTCCATGGCCAAGGCTCCCGTTCTCACTCCCCCAGGCTGACGACTTCCCCCGCTGGTACCAGGATGTTCTGGCCAAGGCCGAGATGGCCGACAACGGGCCGGTGCGGGGCACCATGGTCATCCGGCCCTACGCCTACGGGCTGTGGGAGCGGATGCAGGCCGAGGTCGACCGGCGCATCAAAGCGGCCGGCGCCGAGAACGCCTACTTCCCGCTGTTCATCCCCCAGAGCTACCTGACCCGCGAGGCCGAGCACGTAGAGGGTTTCAGCCCCGAGCTGGCGGTGGTCACCACGCCGGGGGCAAGGAGTTGGAGGAGCCGGTGGTGGTTCGCCCTACCAGCGAGACGGTCATCGGTGAGTTCATGGCCAAGTGGGTGCAGAGCCACCGTGACCTGCCGCTGTTGTTGAACCAGTGGGCCAACGTGGTGCGCTGGGAGCTTCGGACCCGGATCTTCCTGCGTACCAGCGAGTTCTTGTGGCAGGAGGGACACACCGCGCATGCCACCCAGGCCGACGCTGCCGCCTACGCGCTGCGGATCCTGCACGACGTGTACCGGGATTTCATGGTGGAGGTGCTGGCGCTGCCGGTGCTGGTGGGGCGCAAGACCCGTCAGGAACGCTTCGCCGGCGCCACCAACACCCTGGCCTGTGAGGCGATGATGGGCGACGGAAAGGCCCTCCAGATGGGGACCAGCCACGAGCTGGGTCAGAACTTCGCCAAGGTCTTCGACATCACGTTTCAGGATTCCGAAGGTGTGCAGCAGACGGCGTGGACCACCTCGTGGGGGGTGTCCACCCGCATGATGGGTGGCCTGATCATGGGTCACGGCGACGACGCCGGGCTGCGGGTCCCGCCTCGCCTGGCCTCGATCCAGGTGGTGGTGCTGGCCATCCGTGACGATCCCGCGGTGCTGGCGGCAGTGTCGAGGATCTCCGAAACCCTCACCGATCGAGGGGTACGGGTCCGTGTCGATGACCGCACCGACACGTCGTTCGGGCGGCGGGCCACCGACTGGGAGCTCAAGGGTGTCCCGGTGCGGATCGAGGTCGGCCCTCGGGACCTGGAGAACGGCGAGGTGACCTTGGTCCGGCGGGACACCAACGAGAAGCAGCAGGCCCGCCTCGCCGACCTGGCCGTGGCCGTGCCGGGGATGCTGGAGCTGATCCAGGCCGCGATGCTGGCCGACGCCACCCGCCGCCGTGACGACAACACGGTCGACGTCGCCACCATCGACGAAGCCCGAGATGCGGCCCAGACCGGCTTCGCCCGCATCCCATGGGCCACCTTGGGTGAGGCGGGGGAGGCGGTGCTGGCCGAGACCGCGGTGACCGTCCGCTGCCTGCAACTTCCCGACGGCTCGGTGCCCGAGGCCGAGGACGACCCCGAAGTGGTGGCAGTAGTGGCCCGCGCCTACTGAGTCCGCAAGGGAGTGCGGAAGCGGGTCAGAAGACGAGGGTGCGGTGTCCGTATACCAGGACCCGGTGTTCGAGGTGGGCCAGAACGGCTCGGGCCAGAACGGTGGTCTCGAGATCCCGGCCCGCTCGGGTGAGGCGGGCCACGTCGTCACGGTGGGTGACTCGGGTGGTCTCCTGGTCGATGATCGGGCCCTCGTCGAGGTCATCGGTGGCGTAGTGGGCGGTGGCGCCGATCACCTTGACCCCCCGGTCGTGGGCCTGCCGGTACGGGTTGGCGCCGACGAACGCGGGCAGGAACGAATGGTGGATGTTGATGATCCGGTTCGGGTGGGCGGCGACGAAAGCCGGTGAGAGGATCTGCATGTAGCGGGCCAGGACGACCAATTCGATGCCGTGGTCGGTGAGGGCGGCTAGTACCTGCGCCTCCTGGTACAGCTTGGCTTCGGGTCCGGGACCCACCGGGAGGTGGAGGTAGGGGACCCCAAGTCCCGCACACAGATCGGTGTGGTCGGCGTGGTTCGAGATCACAACCCGCAGGTCGGCCGGGAGCTCTCCGGCCGACCACCGCATCAACAGGTCGGCCAGGCAATGGGGTTGGCGGGAGGCCAGGATCGCCATCGCGGGCCTGTCCTCGGAGAAGCGGATCGTTGCATCCATCTTGAACGGGCCCGCCACCGCCGCTCCGAAGGCGTCCTCGATCTCGTGGCGGCCCAGGCCGAAGCCGTCGAGGTCGAACTCGACGCGCTGGAAGAACACCCCGTCTACGGTGTCTACGTGCTGATCGGCGTGGAGCATGTTGCCGCCGTGTTCGAGCAGGAAGTTGGCCACCGCGGCCACGATCCCGCGGCGATCGGGGCACGACAGGAGCAGAACGGCTGACGCCATGGCCAAACTTCTACCCGCGAGGCACGCATCGGTCTACCCGGGGGGCTACGGGCAGCCACTTCGAATCGTGACGGGCGCCACCGGGGTTGTGGCGGCTATGCTGGCGACGTCCACCTCCGGGTGGCAGGGCGTGGGCCTTGGCCCACGCTTCTTGTTTGTCGGGACCCGTTTGCGGGTCGGTCACAGAGAGGAGAGCCCCATGGACACCGTTGCGCGCGTCCGCGAGCTGGTGGCCCCTTCGGTGGCTGCGGCCGGTGCCGAGATCTACGACGTGGAGATGACCGGGGGCGTGCTGCGCATCACCCTGGACCGACCAGACGGAGTGGGACTGGACACCATCGCCACCGTGACCCGGGCCGTGTCCCGATTGCTCGACGAGGCCGACCCCATCGCCGGCGAGTACACGCTCGAGGTGTCGAGCCCCGGGCTGGAGCGGCCGTTGCGCACGCCCGAACACTTCGAGCGAGCCATCGGGTCCACCGTCACGGTGAAGACGCGGGCAGGTGTGCCTGGAGACCGTCGGGTCAAGGGCGTGCTCAGTTCGGCCGACGCCGACGGGTTCACGGTCTGCCCCGATGGCACCGATGAGGCCCGCACCATCTCTTACACGGAGATCGAACGAGTGCGCACCGTCTTCGACTGGGGACCGGCACCCAAGCCCGGTAAACCCGTCGGCGGGGCCAAGAAGGCGGCGGGCACCAAGGCGGGACCCAGGAAGCCCAAGACATCAAGCAACGAAAAGTCCTCCACCGAGAAGAAGGCAGCGAAGTCATGAACGACGACATGATGGAGGCCCTGCGGGCCCTGGCCACCGAGAAGGGCATCACACCCGAGACCCTCATGGGTGCCCTGGCCGACGCCCTGGAATCGGCCTACAAGCGTCTGCCCGACGCGTATGAGTACTCGTGGGCCACCATCGACCCCGTTACCGGAGACATGCGCGTCACCGCCCAGGAACTGGACGAAGACGGCAACCCCTACGGCCCCGAGCTGGACGTCACGCCAGACAAGGACACGCTGGGCCGCATCGCCGCGCAGACCTTCAAGCAGGTCATGATGCAGCGCCTGCGCGAGGTCGACCGGGAGATGAAGTACGACGAGTACGCCGGGCGCGAGGGAGACATCGTCACCGGCATCATCCAACAGACCGACGCCCGCTACACCCTCCTCGATCTCGGTCGGGTTGAGGCCCTGCTGCCCCAGGCCGAGCAGGTTCCCTACGAGCGCCCCGAGGCCAACAGCCGCCTCAAGGCCTACATCGTCGAGGTCCGCAAGACGGCCAAGGGCCCCCAGATCGTGGTCAGCCGTACCCACCCCGGTCTCATCAAGCGGCTGTTCGACCTCGAGGTCCCCGAGATCGCCGATGGCATCGTGGAGATCAAGGCCTGTGCCCGTGAACCCGGGCATCGCACCAAGATCGCGGTGTGGTCCAACGACTCCAACGTCGACCCGGTGGGGGCGTGCGTGGGGGCACGCGGCGCCCGTGTTCGTATGGTGGTCAACGAACTCCGAGGCGAGAAGATCGACATCGTCCCGTTCTCCGAGGACCTGCCCGACTTCGTGGCCAAGGCCCTCCAGCCCGCCAAGGTCAAAGAGGTCAGGATCCACGAGGACACCGGCACCGCCGAGGTGATCGTTCCCGACTACCAGCTCTCGCTGGCCATCGGCAAGGAGGGTCAGAACGCTCGCCTGGCCGCCCGGCTCACCGGATGGCGCGTCGACATCAAGAGTGAGACCCAACTGGCCGAGGAAGAGGCCTACCGCACCGACGACTGGGCGCAGGGCGAATGGGTCATAGACCCCGAATCCGGCGAGCAGGTTTGGGTGCCCGCCGATGGTGGCGAAGCTGTGTCGGCCGAGGAATGGGCCCATGGCGACCCCACCGGCGATGCCGAGGCATCGACCGATGCCGAATCGGCCGAATCGCCCAACGAACAGCCCGCCGAGTCGACCGATTCCGAGGGTGACTTCAGCGGCGATGTCGTCGACCAGGCCGGAGACGGCGAACCATCCGATGTCGAGCTCGTCGCCGAGAACGGCGAAGAGTCCGATGCCGTCGACGATTCGACCGACCCGGAGTCGACCGACGAGCAGTGACCGGGTACCGCTGCGTACCTGCGTCGGTTGTAGGACCACCCGACCAGCCACCGAGTTGGTCCGGGTGGTACTGAGCGCCGACGGAACTCTGACCCCGGGCCGTACGCTGGCGGGTCGAGGGGCCTGGCTCTGCCCGGGCTCCACCACATGTCCGGACACAGCCGCCCGCCGAGGTGGCTTCGACCGGGCGTTCAAGACCAGGGTCGACCGCTCCGCGATCGACGCGCTCCACCAAAACCTCGTCGGCGGAGCCCCCGACTGACGAACCCACTTCGTGCCCGGCACCCCGGCTGCGCGAGACTAGGAAACCGTGCCCACCGGGGCACACCGCCGCACGCACTGAACAGAAGGGCTGGCGAACCCACTTTGGCAGCAAAGATCCGCGTCCACGAGCTCGCCAAAGAGCTCGGTCTCACCAACAAAGAGACCCTCGACCTGGCTCTCGACCTCGGCATCGGGGTCAAGACCCACTCGTCGGGCATCGAAGAGGCGCAGGCCGACCGCGTCCGCCGCAAGGCCGAGCGTGAGGGTTTGGTCAGAGATCAGCAGCCCGAAGAGCCGGCTCCGGCCAAGAAGCCCACCAAGAAGGCGGCCAACAAGGCCGACGAAAGCCCCGCTGGCGCTGAGGACGCGCAGCCCGCCGCCCCGGTGGTGGCTGAGGCCGAGCAGACCCCCGACGCCCCGCCCGCGCCTGCGCCGGAGGTGGCGACCGCTCCGACCGAGCCTGTCGCCCCGCCGGCCCCTGAGGCCGCCGAGGTGGCCCCGACGCCGGCCCCCGAGGCTCCGGCTGAGCCGCGCTCGGCTGAGCCTCGCCCGGCCCCCGCTGTTCCCGCCGACCGGCCCGTCGTGCGTTCCAGCGGGGCGCAGATGCCGCCCCGCCCCGCTCCGCCCCGAGAAGAGGCCCCGGCCCGTCCGGCCCCGGCCGCGCCGGCGGCTCCCGCCGCGCCCGCGGCCCGTGCACCGCAACCGCCGGTACCCCGGCCTCGACCCGTACCCGGCCCCGATGCCGGTCCCGCCGGACCTCCAGTGTCGTCCTCGGGCAAGCCCATCCCACCGCCGCCGCCGCCCCGGTCGATGAGCGGCAAGCCGATCCCGCCACCCCCCGGCATGGGTGGTCGCGCTGCGGCCCGACCCGCGGGACCCGGTGGTCCCGGGGCCCCAGGAGTCCGATCCGGTGCCCCCGGTGCGGCCCGCCCCGGAGCCCCCCGTCCCGCTGGTGGCCCCCGCGCCTCGGTTCCCGGCGCCGGTGTCGGCCAAGGTCGGCCCGGTGGTGGACCTGGCGGTGGACCCGGTGGTGGCCCTGGCGGCCGTCCCGGCGGTCCCGCTGGTCGTCGACCCCCGCGTCGCAAGGGCCGTCGCCGTCGCAGCCGTGAAGAGCTGCAACCCATGGACCTCCCGTCCTACACCCCAGACAACTCCCCGGTCCCCGAGGGAGAGATCGTGGTGGAACGGGCTTCCACCCCCCAAGACCTGGGTCCCAAGCTGAACCGCACCGCCGCCGACGTGGTGCGCTTCCTGCTCCAGCAGGGAGAGATGGTCACGGCCACCCAGTCGTTGTCAGACGACATGATCGAGCTGTTCGCCGCTGAGATCGGCGCCGAGATCCGCCTGGTCAACCCCGGCGAGGAGCAGGAGGTAGAGCTTCAGGCCCGCCTCGGTGTCGAAGAGCTCATGGACGACGACGACGAGGACGCCATCACCCGCGCCCCGGTCATCACCGTCATGGGTCACGTCGACCACGGCAAGACCAAGCTGCTCGACCGCATCCGCAACGCCAACGTTCAGGCCGGTGAGGCCGGTGGCATCACCCAGCACATCGGTGCCTACCAGGTGGTCAAGGACGGCCGTCCCATCACCTTCATCGACACCCCCGGTCACGAGGCGTTCACCGCCATGCGGGCCCGTGGTGCCGATGCCACCGACATCGTGGTGCTGGTGGTGGCCGCAGATGACGGCGTCATGCCCCAGACGTTGGAGGCGATCGACCACGCTCGGGCCGCCGACGTGCCGATCGTGGTGGCGGTCAACAAGATCGACCGCGACAACGCCGACCCAGACAAGGTCTTGGCCCAGCTGGCCGAGCGCGATCTGGTGCCCGAGGCTTGGGGTGGCGACACCATCGTCTGCCAGATCTCGGCTCTCCAGGGCATCGGCATAGACGAACTGCTCGACAACCTGCTGGTGGTGGCCGAGCTCGAAGACCTTCGTTCCAACCCCGCCGGCCGGGCCCGTGGTGTGGTCCTCGAAGCCCACCTCGACGTCGGTCGTGGACCGGTGGCCACCATCCTCGTGCAGCGCGGGACGCTCAAGGTCGGCGACCCCCTGGTCGCGGGTGCGGCCTGGGGCCGGGTCCGTGCCCTGATCAACGACAAGGGCGAGCAGGTCAAGGAAGCGGGACCGTCCACACCGGTCCAGGTTCTCGGTCTGTCCGACGTGGCCGACGCCGGCGACGACTTCGTGGTGGCGCCGGATGAACGCACCGCCGCCAAGGTCGCCGAGCAGCGCGAGCACTACCAGCGGGTGGCCAGCATCTCCGGCTCGGCGTCGGTGGTGCACGGTGGCGCCAAGCTGGAAGACATCTTCAGCCAGATCCAGGCTGGCGAGGTCGCCACGCTCAACCTCATCGTCAAGGCCGACGTCACCGGTTCGCTCGAAGCGGTGGTCGGAAGCCTCAAGAAGCTGGAACGAGACGACGTCAAGCTCGCCTTCGTCCGTCAGGGCGTGGGTGGCATCCTCAAGAGCGACATCGAGTTGGCCATGGCGTCCAACGCCACGATCATCGGCTTCAACGTTCGCCCCGACCGGCAGGTCCGAGAACTGGCCGACAACGAAGACGTGGAGATCCGTACCTATGAGGTGATCTACCACCTCATCGAGGACATAGAAGCTGCCATGGTCGGCATGCTCGCACCCGAGTTCGAAGAGGTGGTCACCGGCGAAGCCGAGGTACGCGAGATCTTCAGCGTGCCCAAGGTCGGCAAGATCGCCGGCTGCTACGTCACCAACGGCGAGATCACCCGCGGCTCCAAGGTTCGCTTCCTGCGTGAGGGAACCATCATCTGGAAGGGTGCCATCGCCTCGCTCCGCCGCTTCAAGCACGACGTGCGTGAGGTCAAACAGGGCTTCGAGTGCGGCATCGGCCTCACCGACTTCCAGGACCTCAAGCCCGGCGACGTCATCGAGACCTTCGACGAGCGCGAGATCCCCCGGGTCTGACCCAACCGTGACATGCTCCGGACCGGGGTCGGTACACTGACCCAGCCGTGTTCGCCTGTGTCCTCATCGTCGATCTCCGGCTGCCCCACGCCGACTCGCTGAAAGCGAAGCGGTCGGTGATCACTCCTGTGCTCGAAGGAGCCCGGCGCCGTCACCGGGTGGCAGCCTCTGAGGTCGGTCATCAGGACGACTGGCGTCGCAGCGAGCTGGGCTTCGCCACGGTGGCGTCCAGCGAGAAGCAGGCTCGGGAGATTCTCGATGCCGTGGATCGATTCGTCTGGTCGTTTCCCGAGGTGGAGGTAGTCACCTCCCGGCGGGGGTGGCTGGAGGAGGAAGAATGAAGAAGCGCACTCCATCACGCGACTACCCGCGGACCGCCCGGCTCAACAGCCTGGTCAAGGAGATCGTGGCCGAGGAGCTGGAGCGCATCGACGACGAACGCTTGGAGCTGGTCACCGTCACCTCAGTGGTGGTCGACGGGGATCTGGCCCGTGCCGTCGTCCACTACGACCATGGTCTCGGCGAGGAAGCCGAGGAGACCATCCAGGCCGCGTTCAGTGAGCTGCGGCCTCGGCTCCAGGCCGCGGTCGGGCGTCAAGCCAAGGTGAAGCGCACCCCAGAACTGCGTTTCGAGACCGACACGGTGATACGCAACGCCCTGAGGATCGAAGACGTCCTCCGGGGCCTCCAGGCCGTCGAGACCGCAGATCCGGGAGACCCAACGGGCCCGGCCGTTCCGCCCGCATCTTGAGCCCCCGCCGTGCCGATGCCGGCCCCAACGGGCTGGTGGTGGTCGACAAGCCCGCTGGTTGGACCAGCCACGACGTGGTGGCGAAGAGCCGGGGCCTTCTCGGCACCCGCAAGGTCGGTCACGCCGGCACCCTCGACCCCGATGCCACTGGCGTGTTGCTGCTCGGGGTGGGCCGAGCCACCAAGCTGTTGCGGTTCTTGTCCCCACTGGGAAAGTCCTACGTGGGCGATGTGGTGTTCGGCGCCGAGACATCCACGCTGGATGCCTCAGGTGACGTGGTTGCCACCCACCAAATGAGCGGCCTCACTCCCCGCGCCGTGGCCGACGCGGCTGCGAGCTTCGTGGGCGAAATCCACCAGATCCCACCCATGGTGTCGGCGGTCAAGGTGGACGGAAAGCGCCTCCACGAACTGGCCCGACAGGGTATTGAGGTCGAACGCACCCCGCGCCCGGTCACGATCCATTCCCTGGAGGTCCTGTCGGGACCCGTCGGGTACCCGCCGGTGGCCACCATCGACGTCCATTGCTCGTCTGGCACCTACATACGCACCCTGGCCGCCGACCTCGGCCACGCCCTCGGTGGGGGCGCTCATCTGAACAACCTGCGGCGCACCTCGGTTGGCCCGTTCACGCTGGAAGACGCCGTACCACTCGAGCAGGTCGGCCCGGAAGCAGTGCGGCCCATGGCCGAAGCAGTTCGACACCTGGCGATCCTGCCGGCGGACGCCGATATGGCAGAGGCGGTGGGGGTGGGCAAGGTCCTGGACCGATCCGCCATCGGCGCCGAGGGTGAAGGGCCATGGGCTGTGACCGATGCCGAGGGTGAGCTGTTGGCCGTCTATGAGAAGTTCCGAGGCGACACCGTCAAACCGGCAGTGGTGGTGGCCGCCCGCTGATCCATGTTCGGGGCGGTCGGCCTCTCGGGCGTGATGGTCGTCACCAATCCGACGATGCGGTGGGCACAGCGGCGGTGGGCATGGAACGATGCTGGCCATGGCCGATTTCGACTTCGACGTGGTGGTGGTGGGTTCTGGATTCGGGGGCAGCGTCACCGCGCTGAGGGCCACCGAGAAGGGGTACCGGGTCGGGGTGCTGGAAGCGGGCCGAAGGTTCAACACCAAGACGCTGCCCCGTTCGAGCTGGCAGCTGCGGCGGTTCTTGTGGGCGCCGGTCCTGGGCCTGCGGGGCATCCAGCGGATCACCCCGCTCAAGGACATTGCCGTGTTGTCGGGAGCTGGGGTTGGCGGCGGATCGTTGGTGTACGCCAACACCCTCTACGAACCGCTCGACCCCTTCTACAGCGACCCGCAATGGGGGCACATCACTGACTGGCGTGACGAGCTGGCCCCCCACTACGACCAAGCCCGGCGGATGTTGGGCGTGAACGAGGTGCCTGAGGACACCCCAGCAGACGAGTACATACGCCGGTTGGCCGACGAGATGGGTGTGGCCGACACCTATCACCGGACACCGGTTGGGGTGTGGTTCGGTGAACCGGGTCAGCAGGTCCCAGACCCCTACTTCGGAGGCGAAGGCCCCGACAAGGTCGGTTGTACCCACTGCGGTAGCTGCATGGTGGGTTGCAAGGTGGGGGCTAAGAACACCCTCGACCGCAACTACCTGTACCTGGCCGAGAAGAAGGGCGCCGTGGTCCACCCCGACACCCAGGTCACCGACCTGGAACCCCTGTCGGGCGGAGGTTGGCGGATCACCACCGATCGGCCCGGCGCGGTGCTTCGTCATCGTCCCCGCACCTTCACCGCCGAGAAGGTCGTGTTGTCGGCGGGAGTGCTCGGCACGGTGAAGCTGCTGTTGCGTCTCCGTGACGAAGGCCGGCTGCCGGAGTTGTCGGACCGGCTCGGTGACGTGGTTCGTACCAACAGCGAAGCCATCGTGGGGGCATCGGCTCGTACCCCGATGCCTGAGCTCACCCATGGGGTCGCCATCACTTCGTCCATTCACCCCGACGACCACACCCACATTGAGCCCGTTCGCTACCCGCCGCGCTCCAACGCCATGGGATTGCTCACCACCGTTCTGGTGGACGGTGGAGGCCGAGTCCCCCGCCAGGCCCGCTTCGCCGCCAAAGTCGTCCGCCACCCCATCGCCTTCGTGCGGTCGCTGTCGGTTCGTCGATGGTCGGAGCGCTCGATCATCTTGCTGGTGATGCAAAGCCGAAACAACAGCATCAGCCTGCGCCGCCATGACCGCCTCGACATGTTGGTGAGCCGGCCTGGACACGGTGAACCGAACCCGACGTACCTGCCGGTAGCCAATGAGGCCGCCCGGCGGACCGCTGAGATGCTCGAGGGCGATGCCTGGGGAGCATGGAACGAGACTCTTCTCGACGCTCCCACCACCGCCCACATCTTGGGTGGATGCGTGATCGGTGATTCACCGGACGCGGGGGTGATCGACCCCTACCAACGGGTCTTCGGATATGAAGGTCTGTCCGTGGCCGATGGTTCGGCCGTATCGGCCAACCTCGGTGTCAACCCGTCGCTGACCATCACCGCCATGACCGAACGGGCCATGAGCCTGTGGCCCAACAAAGGCCAGACCGACATGCGTCCGGCGATGGGGGAGCCTTACCAACGGGTCGATCGGGTGGTGCCAGCCCGTCCCGCCGTCCCGGCCCACGCCCCGGCCGCGATGCGGGTGGGTTGATAGGTCGAGCCTGCTCGGCGGCTACGCGACCTTCTGGCGAAACGAACTCAGCCGGAAGGCTCTGCCCCTCGGCGGATCTAGGTTTCCCGGGTCAGCGGCCGTAGCGGCTGAGGAACTCGCCGATCGGCACGGCCGCGCTGGTGAGGTGTCCTTGGTACTGGTCACAGGACGTGGCGCGCAGCACGTCGAGTTGGGTCGTGCGCTCAACGCCTTCGGCCACCGTCTCCAATCCCGTACCCCGGGCGATCTCGAGGATTCCCCGCACGATGGCCTCGGCCGCGGCGTCTCGGTCGAGGTCGGACACGAAGAGCCGGTCCAACTTGAGTTCGTTGACTGGAAGATCTCGGAGGTAGGCCAGTGATGAGTATCCGGTCCCGAAGTCGTCGATCGACAGGCCCACGCCTAGTTCGGCCAAGGCGTCGAGTTGGCCCTTTGCTCCGTGGAGGTCGGTGAGTAGCGACGACTCGGTCAACTCGACGGTGAGCGCGCACGGAGGGAGCCCGGCATGGTCCAAGAGCACGGCCAACTCGTCCACGAAATGCGTGGCCTGGAGTTGGTGGGTGCTGACGTTCACGCTCACCGACATGCCGGGGCGCAGGACGCCAGCTCGCCCCAGATCTACAGCGTGGCCGACGGTCTCCTCCAGCACCCACAGTCCCAAAGGCACGATCAGACCGTTTCCTTCGGCGGTGGCCACCAGGCTGGCCGGGTCCGGATTGGCAGGGTTCGGTTTCCTCCACCGCAGCAGTGCTTCGGCCCCGGCCAGGCCACCGTTCGCCACCCTGAGGCGGGGCTGGAGGTGAACTGCCAACTCGCGGCGATCGATGGCCCGCCGCAGAGACCGGTCCAGGTCCATGGCCCGCTTGGCGTCGAGGTCCATCCGGACGTCGAACACCTGTCGGGACGATCCGGTGCTCTCGAGGCAGGGGCGTCGAGCGAGATCAGCTCGGCGGAGCAGCTCGAGGGGCTCGACCGAGCCCGACATCTCCACCGCGACTCCGACCCGGACCGAGACCTGAACCTCGTCTGCTCCGAGTCGGAACGGTGACTCGATGGCGGCGGCCACCGTCTCTGCTCGCCCCATGGCTGTGTCTTGGGCGCTACGGCGATCGTGGCCGAGACCGGGGAGGACGATCACGAACTCATCGCTTCCGATCCTGGCCGCAGTGGCGTCTGGGGTGATGCTGCGGGTGATACGGGCTGCGGCTTGTCGCAGCATCTCGTCACCGTGGTCGTGGCCCATCGAGTCGTTGAGTTTGCGGAACCCGGCGATGTCCACCGCCAGGAGGCCCACGTGATCCCCCGGTCTGGTGGTGTCCAATGTGCGGCCCACCACATTGAGCAGGTGGTGGCGGTTGGCGAGGCCAGTAAGAGGGTCTCGGGTGGCGAGGTCGTCGTGGCGGCTCTGCATTCGGGCGATCACGCTGGAGCGGGCCTCGGCTTCTCTGATTGCAGCCACAACCACGGGCTGGTGGTCGATGGAGGTGATCGTGAAACGGACCTCCACCGGCCGGGGAGCCCGGCGCAGGCCTCGTATTCGTCCGCTGTGAACTGCAACCGAACCGGTGCGCAGCGCATCCACCATCGGTTTCCATTGGCCGGGTTCTACCGGGAAACGGGGTAGTAAGTCGTGGAAGGCGCGACCCAACAGTCGGGTCGGTTCCCAGCCGCACAGATCGACCATTCGATCGCTGACCCAGTCGATCAGGCCGGTTGCCGGGTCCACCAACACGATCGTGTCAGGGCCGAGGCGGAGGGCCTCGGCCTGCTTCGCTTGGGAGGTCGGCGGCGATGACTGACCTGTTGCCCCCCGGCTGCCAGTTTCCAACACGTCACTCACAGTAGTGGAAGTGGCGGACATTTCCGGCGATCGGCACGGAACGTAGGGGCGATGGAGGATCGTCTTGGACGGTCAGCTCACCCCCGAGGGGTGCCGGCCTGGTTGTGGTTTGTCTATCCTCAGTCGTGGATCTGCTGGGCCAGGTAGTTCTCTGCGCCCACGGTGGCGATCACGTGGAGCTGGCTCTCGATCCAGTCTGCGTGCGACTCCTCGTCGACGAGACGGTCGGCGAGTAGCTCCCGGGTGCCGTTGTCTCCCTTGGCCACGCACAGGGCCACCGCACGGTTGTAGCGGTCGATAGCGGCCTTCTCGGTCTCGAGTTCGAGCGCGAGCTGTTCGGGCACGGTCTCGCCCACCAGAACCGGGTTGTATCGCTGGAGGTTGGGGACGCCGTCGAGGTACAGGATGCGTTCGATGATCTTGTCGGCATCCTCCATCTCCTCGATGGATTCTTTGCGGGCCACCGCTGCCAGGCGAGGGAAACCCCAGTTCTCCCGCATCTTGGCGTGGATGAAGTACTGGTTGATGGCGGTCAACTCAGCGGTGAGGATCTCGTTGAGGACCTCGATGATCTCGGCATCGCCTTACATAACGTCGTCTCCTGAAGTGGCTGCTCACCTGGGAACATAGCAACGGGTTCGTGGGGTCACAGCCGTACACGCTGGGCGACAGGCTTGCCTTCCGCCGCGAGCGTGGCGAGGTTCAGGCTGCGGAGACGGCGGTTCAGGCTGCGGAGACGATGGTCACCGATGTCTGGGCCACGATGGCGTCGACGATCGAGCGGCAGCCACCGCACTTGGTGCCGGCATTGCAGGCCGAGGCTAGGCCCTCGGCGTCGAGCACCCCGGCCGCCACCGCGGCCCGGATCTCATGATCGCTCACGACGTTGCAATGACACACAACCATCAGTTGGTAAGTCTGCCTAACCAGCAACGGAATGTCAACGTCACGACGTGCCTCACACTTTGAGCGCTTGGAGATGTTTGGTGCCTCACACCTTTGAGCGCATGATCCCAGGCCTGGGAGAAGGCTTGCCTCTTAATGGAAGGCAAGATCGACATGGCTGCTCGACGTCAGGTCACGAACAAGCTGCGCGACGCATACCGCAGAGGCTCCAAGGCTGACAAGGGCCAGATCTTGGATCAGGTCGTGGACACCACCGGGATGGGCCGCTCGACTGCTCGTCGTTTGCTGAGTGGCCCTCAGCTCCCAGACCCCAAAGACCAGATCGACAAGCGCTCGGTGAAATCCCGCCTATACAGCGACGACACCCGGCTGTTGCTCGAGCACGTGTGGATGCTCATGGGCATGCCATGTGGGAAGTACTTCGTGGTGATGCGACCTGTGGCTTCCTTTGCTCGAAGCGGCCGGCGACTTGGACAAGCCATTCGCCACAGAAGCGGCCCGGGCCGAACTGATGGCGATGTCAGCAGCCACCGTGGACCGCTACCTGCGCCCGGCCCGTGACCGGATGCGGATCAAAGGCATCTCCACAACAAGGGCGGCGGAAGCTGCGCAACTCGATCAAGATCCGAACCGTCGGCGACGAACGCGATGACCGCCCCGGAGCGATCGAAGCCGACACGGTCGCACACTGCGGACCGACCTACATCGGTGAGTTCGCCCGCACCCTCACCATGACCGACATGGGCACCGGCTGGACCGAGAACCCCGCTCGCCAACACGCCTCACTGTGGATCCCCAAGCTGTTGAAGACCTACAGGCCAGTTCCCGTTCCCGTTGATCAGCTTCGACTCAGACAACGGATCGAGTTCATCAACCACGACGTCGCCGGGTGGCTCCAAGCCCCCCAGACCCCACGATCACGGCCCTACCGCAAGAACGACCGGCAACCGTCGAGTCAAGAACAACCACGTCGTGCGCCAAGCCCTTCTACTGGCGCACGCACGCCCGAAGAACTCACGTTGCTCAACGAGCTGTGGCCGCTGGTGCCCCCCCGGCCCAACTCCTTCACCCCGACCCGCAAACCCCTCGACTACCGCACCGCCCAGACGGCCCGACCGACCCCAAGACCCCCTGGCGCCTCGACGCCGAGATCCTCACCGAGAACCGCATCGCTGAGGTCCAAGCCCGGATCCACGGCACCAACCCCGCCGACCTCCTCGCCAGATCAACCACATCCAGGCCCAGCTCACCGCCGCCGCTAGAGCCAAGACCGAAGCCATCGCCGCAGCGAAGCCCCTCGATCTGGAATCCTTACAACCGTCGATCAACCGATTGACACCCACCAAACGCAAGCCCTCAAGCGCTCAAAGTGTGTGAGGCACCACCAACCCCCACGCGCTCACTTTCACGTGAGGCACCTCGCGTCACGGACGGTATCGACGAGCGGTGAGGTGTGCCTTTGGTGGGCCCCTTTGACCTCGGAATCGGCTCGGGGGACGCCCGAACGATGAGGAGCGCCTTGTTTGTCACACCCCCTCCGCACGATGGGGGTGTGCCTCCGCTGTGGAGGCAGGAGGGAGCACCCACAACATGGAAGGGAACTTGTTGCGCCAACCAGGGCTGGCCGAGATCATGGCGGGACTGGCCGCCGGAGACATGGTGGCGTTCACCTGGCTGATAGAGGTTCATCGGGGCGACCTGGAGCGAACTGTGAGGAAGCTGGCCGCAGACCGCTACTCCCGCCTCAGCGCCGAGGACGTCGACGAGCTGGTGATAGAGACCGCCCTGGCCATCCAGGCCGTCGCCCGAGGGTGGCGAGCCGACCGGGGTGCACCCCCATGGGTGTGGGCGCGGGGCCGGATCAGCGCCGCGGTAGACCGCCACCTCAGTGGACGCTGGGTAGACGAGCTGGACGACGAGCGTCAGGCCCAGAGCGAGGAGCCTCCGGCTCGGCCCGCGGTAGAGGAGGACACGTCGGTTCACCTCCGCCGCCTGGCATCCAAGCTGCCCGAGGTGGCGCTGCTGTGCGAAGGACTGGAAAGGGTGGCGTCGGCTAGGGATCAGGTCGTCTTCATGGAGCTGGGCATCCAGGTGGCACTGGGGGATCCGTCTCCGGCGGTCACCGTCGGAGCCCTGTTCGGGATGAACCCGGCCAGCGTCCGCCAGCAGAGCCGTCGAACGCGGTTACGCCTGCGAGCCCTTGCTCAAGCCGAGCCGCGCTTCGGTCCTCTGGCCGACCTGGCGGTGGTGGCCTGAGCCCGGTCCCGGCCCAGTGGCGCTGGTGGATGGGTCACGGCCAATCCTGCTCGCGGTTGGTTGGAGCCGTAGCGCACAACGCTCCAATCGTGCCTCACCCAGGGGTCGGCGACACCTCGGGCTCGACGCCTAGGCGTCGCCGGGCAGGGTGGCTTCGGCCTGGGCTCGGGCCCAGCGGTAGTCGGCCTTGCCAGCGGGCGAGCGAACGATTGTGTCGCGGAAGATGAAGGCCTTGGGAAGCTTGTAACGGGCCAACGAAGACGTGATCTCAGCCAGCAACTCGTCGGCGGTGACCGACTCACCCTCGGCGGGTTGGACGACGGCGACCACCTCAGAACCCCAGCGTTCGCTGGGTCGGCCCACCACGATCACGTCGTACACCTTCGGGTGACGGGCAATGGCTTGCTCTACCTCTTCGGCATAGATCTTTTCGCCGCCAGAGTTGATGGTCACCGAATCGCGCCCCAACAACTCGATGATCCCGTCGGCCTTCCAGATGGCCCGGTCTCCAGGTACGGCGAAGCGGGTACCACCGATGACCGGGAAGGTTGCCAGCGTCTTGGCCTCGTCGCCGAGGTAGCCGAGCGGTACGTGACCCCGTTGGGCCAGCCAACCGGTCTCCTCATCGCCAGGGCTGAGCTCGGCGGTGAGCTCAGCGTTGACCACCGACGTCTCGGGGCCGGGGGTGAAGGTGCCGGTGGCGGTGGCACCCTTCATGGACGTGTGGCCCATTTGGGCTCCGGTCTCGCTAGACCCAACCGCATCGAGCACGATCGCGTGCGGAACCACCTCGAGGAAGCGATCTTTCAGAGCGCTGTTGAGCGCGGCCCCGCCGCTCACCAACGCCAGGAACCCCGACATGTCGTAATCGGACTGCTCCAGCGCCTCGATGAGCGGGCGACCCATGGCATCTCCCACGATCTGGAGGGTCAGCACCTTCTCCCGTTCCACGGTGCCGAGCACATCGTGGACATCCAGGCGGGTCACCTCCCGGGGGAACACAACCGTGTTGCCCCCGGTGAAGCCCGTGAAAGACGACCACTGCGCCGCGCCGTGCATGAGTGGAGCAACAGACATCATGCGGGCTCCGCCGTTGCGAGAGTTCTCGACCACCGTGGACAGGTCTTCCATGGCCGTGGCCTGGCCGAAAGGTCGGCCTCCCATGGCTGAGATGAAGATGTCGTGTTGACGCCACAACACGCCCTTGGGCATGCCGGTGGTCCCGCCGGTGTAGAGGATGTAGAGGTCGTCGGGTGAGGGTTCCACCGGCACCGGTTCCTCAGAGCCCTCGGCAATGATGTCCTCGTAGCGGATCGCTCCTTCGAGCAGGTCGTTGCCGCTCTCGTCGGCCACCTGGATCAGCAGGGCCACGTCGTCAAGGTCGGGGAGCACCTCGGCCAGGGTGGGGGCGAACGCGTCGTGGTACACGACGATGCGGGCCTTGGAGTTGTCGAGGAGGTAGCGGAGCTCCTCGGCCACGTAGCGGTAGTTGACGTTGAGCGGAGCGACTCGGGCCTTGAACGCTGCGATCATGGCCTCGATGTACTCGGGGCCGTTGTGCAGGTAGATCGCCATGTGGTCCTGGCCGGACTCATGGCCGGCGAGTTCGGACCTCTCGGTGTGGCACCCGAAGCCGCGCTGGTGGAGCGCATTGGCCAAGCGGCGGGTTCGGGCCGTCAGCTCGGCGTAGGTGGTTGTGCTGTCAGCGGTGATGATGGCTGGACGGTCCGGGTTGGCCGCGGCCACGGCCTCGTTCACCACGGCGAGGTTGTACTGGTCCACGATGTCCCCTGGGTTCGTCTCTGACGGGTCGTCAGATAGTAGTGGTCGGCCGGGACCTCGACAGGCCGGCTGTCAGTCCGAGTGAGGCGTCGACGGTGGATCGTCGAAACACGATCGGGCCCACACCAGGTCCGGCTTGCCGGTGGGTCGCCTGATCAGTTCGCCTACCACCGCCACCCGCCTGGGAACCTTGAAGTCGGCGAGGTGATCGCGGACGAGGCGGTCGACCGAGTCCAGATCCAGGTCGATGTTGGCCCGGGCCTGGAGCACCGCAGCCACCTGTTCACCGAAGCGGGGGTGAGGGATGCCGACCACGACGGCGTCGAATACGGCGGGATGTCCCTTGAGGACCTTTTCCACCTCCTCGGGGAAGACCTTCTCTCCACCTGAGTTGATCGACTGGGAGCCCCGGCCCAGCAGGGTGATAGATCCGTCGGCCTCCACCTTGGCCAGGTCGCCGGGAATGGCCCAACGCTGGCCGTGCAGCTCGACGAACGTCTCGCCGGTGGCGGCTGGATCTCCGAGGTAGCCCAACGGGATTCGACCCTTGCGGGCCAGCCTGCCGACCAGGCCGCTGCCGGGAGGTGCCGGACGCCCGGCATCGTCGAGGACGGCGGTGTCCTCGTCGACGTGGAACCGGGTGACCAACTCGGTGCTCTGCCCGGAGAAGACCGGCATCTGTCCCTGCCCGCCGGTCTCAGAGGTCCCGTACCCGTCGACCACCACCGCCCAGGGGAGGTGGTGAAGCAGTTCGCTGCGAACGGCCGGCGACAGCACGGCTCCACCGCTCAGAACCACCACCAGCTCCGTCAGGTCCCAACGGTCCGGCTCGGCGGCCAGGGCATCGGCTAGCGGACGGGCGAATGCGTCGCCGACGATCACCAGGATCCCGGCCCGCTCGGACTCGGCCAGCGCCCACAGGCGGGTGGCGTCGAGATGTTCACCGGAGTCGATCACCACGGTCCCGCCCCGTAGCAGCGTCGACATCGCCGTCCAATGGGCGGTGCCGTGGGTGAACGGCGATGCCGGAAGGCATCGGGTGTGACCGGCCCTGGCGATCTCGACCACCTCAGCGGGTGACGAAACCGGATCTCCACCGGGGTTGCCTCCGCCCAGGGCACCGAAGAGCAGGTCCTCGTGGCGCCAGACCACGCCCTTGGGGAATCCGGTCGTGCCCCCGGTGTAGATCACATAGATGTCATCGCCGCTCCGCTCGACCTCGGGACGCACGGTGCTGGACGCGGCCAAGAGTTGCTCGTAATCCGAGCCTCGCTCGATCAGGGTGGGCTTGAAGTCGAGATGATCAAGTGCCATCCCGACGCGCGACGAGCAGTCGGGCTCTACCAACACCACCGATGGCCGGGCGTCACCCATTAGGTACTCGAGTTCGTCGGCGGTGTAACGGGTGTTCACGTTGACCGGGACAGCCCGAAGCTTGAACGCCGCGAACATGGCCTCGAGGTACTCGTTGCCGTTCCGCAGCATCAGGGCCACATGGTCGCCGGGGCCGACGCCCATGGTGGACAACACGTGGGCCAGTTGGTTGGTGCGGGCGTCTAGCTGGGCGTAGCTGAGGCGGCCCTCTGAGGTGACCACTGCCTCACGGTGGCCCACCGCTTCGACCACCGACTCGAACAGGTCTCCCAGGTTCCAGCTCTCCATCGGCGGGGGACCGTAGCGACTGCGGCTCGCCTCCGCCGAAAGCCCCTGTTCAGCGTGCCTGACCACCGGTGCCCGGTGACGTCAACTCGGCATGCTCGCCTTGCTGGTCGGGTCCGAGCAACTAAGCCGAAACCGAATCCGATCCGCCACCATGGAGGAATGAACCCACTGGCCATGGTGACCGCCGACAGGAGCGGCCGAACCCGTCACCGTCCCGAGCAGTGGCACGATGAGGCCCACACCAGCCACCGTGCCCCGCGGCTTCGGGCCGCAGTGCTGGGCGCCAACGACGGCCTGCTGTCGACATCGAGCCTCGTGGTCGGCGTGGCCGCCGCCGGAGCGCAGCGGTCGGTGCTGCTTGCCACCGGAGTGGCGGCGTTGATCTCGGGAGCGGCGTCGATGGCGATGGGCGAGTACAGCTCGGTGTCTTCCCAGAGAGATGCCGAGGCCGCCGATCTGGCCATGGAGGCCAGAGCCCTGGAGGATCACCCCGGCCGTGAGCTGGCGGAGCTGACCGCCAACCTCAAGGGTCGAGGTGTTCCCGATGGCCTGGCTCGTGAGGTGGCCGAGGCCATGACCGAGGCCGATGCCCTAGGGGCGCACGCCAGAGAGGAGCTGGGCATAGACCCCGACAGCCTGGCTCGGCCGGTCGAGGCCGCCGTGGCCTCGGCCATCAGCTTCGCCCTCGGAGCGTTGGTACCGATCCTCGTCGTCCTCGGGTTCCCGGCCGGGCTCTGGGTCCCAGCCGTGGTCGTAACCGCTCTGCTCGGTCTGGCTGGGCTGGGAGCCGCCGGGGCCCGCCTGGGAGGCGCACCCATGGTTCGCGCCGCCGTGCGCGTCGTGTTGGGAGGCGCGGCCGGCATGGCTGTCACCTGGATGGTCGGGCGACTGTTCGACGTGTCGGTCACCTGACCTCTACCAGCGTCTCCGACTTCGACCGGGGTGTTCGGAACCGCTGGCGGACCGCTGGTCCCTCGGCGGCGTGGCAAGGGGAAATGTGTCCGTACGGCGACGGGCGGTTGAACCACCCGCCGCCGCGGGATGTCACTCGTAGTAGCGGAAGATGATCTCGCTGACACACGAAGGCTTGGAGGCGCCCTCCACTTCGAATGTGAAGGTCATGTACACCTGGGCCCCGTTGTTGGGCAGGTCCTCGACCGCGGTGAGCTCGGCGCCGAGGCGGAGGTTGGAGCCGACCGGAACCGGTGACGGGAACCGCACCTTGGCGCAGCCGTAGTTGACGCCCATCTTCACGCCTTCGACCTTCATGATCTGGGGAGCTAGGGCCGGCCCCAGAGACAAGGTGAGGTAGCCGTGGGCGATCGGCCCGCCGAAGGGGCTCTCGGCCTTGGCCCGCTCCGGATCGACGTGGATCCACTGGTGGTCGCCGGTGGCGTCAGCGAATGTGTTCACCCGTTCCTGGGTGATCTCCATGTAGTCGGAGTACCCGAGGTGGGTACCGACGAGTTCCTTGAGTCCGGCAATGCCGTTGATAACCGTGGTCATGGCGCCCAGCATGCCACGAAGACCTGACGGCCCGTCAGTTCCGGCGCGCCGACAGCTCGGGTCCTAGGCCGCGTCTATGAGCCGGCTGGCCTTTCGGCGCGCCTGGTTGGAGGTCGGTCACGTCTCACCCTGAGTTCTGTGACTGGACCTGCTGGGAGATGCGACCGCGGTCGAGTGAGTGGCACGGAGCTGGCCGCAGGCCGCGTCGATGTCGGTACCGCGGGTTCGCCTGACGGTTGCGTTGATCCCGAGATCTCCGAGCACGCTGGCGAAGCGGCGAACCTGAACTGGCGATGAGCCCCTCACCCGATATCCAGGAGTCGGGTTGAGGGGGATGAGGTTCACGTGGGCACGAAGCGGTCGGGCGTAGGCGGCCAACTCACGGGCATGGCGCTCGCTGTCGTTCACGCCATGGATCAGGGCCCATTCGAAGGACAGGCGTCGATGGGTGGCCTCCACGTAGTGGTGACAGGCCTCGGCCAGCACCTTCAACGGGTAACGCCTGTTGATGGGCACCAGTTCGTCACGTTCGATGTCGTTGGCGACGTGCAGAGAAACAGCCAGGTTCACCGGCAGAGACGCCTCGGCGAGGCGCCTGATGCCCGGCACGATGCCAACGGTGGACAGGGTCAAGTGGCGGGCGCCCATGCCAAGATCATCATGGATCCGTTCCACTGCCGCCCATGTTCGGTCGTAGTTGGCGAACGGTTCGCCCATGCCCATGAACACCACATTGGAGAGCCGTCGACCATCTGATCTGGCTCGACGCCGGGCTCGCACGACCTGCTCGACGATCTCGCCGGTGGTGAGGTGACGGTCGAAGCCGGCCTGACCGGTGGCACAGAATCCGCAGGCCATGGCACAGCCAGCCTGCGATGACACACATACGGTGGCCCGATCGGGGTAGTGCATCAACACCGTCTCGACCTGGTGGCCGTCAGCCAGCGTCCACAACCACTTCACGGTGTCGCCGTCGTCGCTCACCGACTCGGCTGCCAACCTCAATGCCGACGGTAGGGCCACCGTGAGATTCGAACGAAGGCTCTTGGGCAGGTTTGACCAGTCCTCGGGTTCGTCCCCGTGGCCGTACAGGCCGGTCCAGACCTGGTCGACTCGGTACCGGGGCTGGTCAGCCAGAAGGTCAGCCAGCTGGTCGCGGCTCCAGTCGTATCGGGACCGTGTCGACCGATCCCCGCTCGCACCCATCGAGTGGTCGCTATCGGCGGAGTGGGCGTCATCGGTCGAGCGGCCATTGGACGAGTCGTCGCCGGCCGTTGGAGGGAAGTCCGTGGTCGGGTCATCGCCTTTTTGCGAGCCGCGCCGCCGCTCGTGGGCGGGTATCTCGCCGTCACCCTCGCTCACTGCGTCACCGGTTCCATTGGGGTTGTGCGTACCCGGCGTCGGTGGTGCACGACGAAGCCCAGCCGGTTGTACAGGCTCCGGGCCGCGGTGTTGGTCTCATCTACATAAAGCGTGGCGGTGGTGACACCTCGTTCGGTCATGTGGTCGAGGCCGGCCAGGACCAGCGCGGCACCGAGCCCTTCGCCGTGGTGAGCCGGGTCCACTGCGATCACGTATATCTCCCCAGATCCTGGGCCGGGGTTGGCGGTGTCGTCGATTTCCACCTTGGTCCAACAGAACCCCGAGAGCTCATCGGGGCGGTCCAGGTCGTCCAATACCAGGAAGTCCGCTGCATCGAACCACGGCTCTGCCATCCGTGACTCCAGCGTGGAAGGTGTCTCTCGACCCTGGTCAGGGTGGGTGGCAAAGGCCCGGTTGTTGATCCTCAGCCATGCATCGTCGTCATAGCCAGGGCGGAAGGCCCGGGGAGCGAGTGGTGGTGCCATGTCCCGAGCCGGGTGATCCCTCTCGACTGGTAGCGGCCGACGCAGTTCGAACAGGTCTCTCACCTCGGTCAGGCCAGCGGCGTTGGCTGCGGTTTCGGGCAACGGATGGACGCTCGCGCCTCGGTGGTCGGCGACAAGCAGCACCTGGATCGGCGGTGAGTTCGACTCCAGTTCGGACCGAAGCCGGATGAGTTCGCCAGCCACGGCATCGGCCAGGGGCCCGACACTGGCGTCATCGTCGGGTTCGGTGTCGGACCAGGTGAGAACGGCTTCGCATTGAGGACCCCGCACCGCCCAGGTGAGCACCGCCTCGCCGCGGCCGACGTGCCCTGTGGGGGCAGAACCGGCCTCGCCGGGGGAAACGTGCCCGACCGAGGAGAGGTCGTCGTCGCTTCGGAGCCCGCCAGAACTGGGGTCGGCTTGACCATGCGTCGTGGGGGCGGGCTCGTCCGCTGTTGCCCCTGAGCCCGAGGTCTGGGTTGCCGAGAACTTCACCGCGCCTGTCCCACCCCCGATGACGGCCGACGGTTGAAGGTATGAGGGCTGATCACCGGTCACGGGCACCCCCGGACGCTAACCCCCCTGCCCAGGACCGACCCCGCCCACCAAAGGTTGTGGGCGGGGAGGCTCTGCCTTTGGCGGATCCAGGATTAGTCAGCCAGGGTCACCGTGGCGGTCTCGGTCGTGTCGTGGGCGCCCTGGAGGGGGTTGGTCGGCGTCATTCGGTCCATGGCTCGATGGCCGTAGACGGCAGCCCCCAGGCAGGCCACCGCCCCCAACGCCACGGCGAGGCGAGGGCCGACGGAATCGGCCACCCAACCCACCAGCGGGCCACCGATCGGTGTCGAACCCAAGAAGACCATGGCCTGGATGGCCAGCACCCGACCCCGGTAGACCGGGTCGGCTAGGAGTTGCACGGTTGCGGTCGACGATGTGAGGAACAGGATCGATGTCACGCCTAGGACCGGGGCAACCACGAAGGCCGCGGCCAGGTTGGGGGCAACAGCCAGAGCGGCCAGCGACAGCCCGAAACCGGTTGCCCCCACCACCACATGGTGTCCATCCACGCTGGCGCGTCTGGCCGTGGCCAGAGCCCCGAGCAACGAACCGAGACTCACGATGGAGAACAACGTGGTGAATGAAGACGTCCCGCCGCCCAGCGGTCCCTCGATCAGCAGCGGCATGGTCACCGAGAAGTTGAAGGCCAAGGTGCCGATGATGGTCATCATCACCATGGGCACGAACAACTCGGGGGTGTTGTGCAGGTAGCGCAACCCGTCGCGGACCTGACCCGGTTGGCGAGGTGCCGGCTCGGCCCGGTTCAGCTCCCCGGGTCGCATCATCACCAAGCCGGCGATCACGGCCACATACGACAGGCCGTCTATGACGAACGGCCAGCCGTAGCCGAAGGCCACAACCAACGCCCCGGCCGCGGCCGGGCCCAGCACCCGCGAACCGGTCATCACCGCGCTGTTCAGGCTCACGGCGTTGGGGAGGTCGGCGTCGGACACCATCTCGACAACGAACGAACGTCGGGCCGGGTTGTCGAAGGCGTTTATCACTCCGTGGACCGCGGCCAGGGCGTAGATCACCCCGAGCGACGCGTGACCGCTCAAAACCAGCGCCCCCAACGCCAGCGACTGAAGCATCGACAGGGACTGGACGGTGATCAACAGGCGGCGCTTGTCGGCGCGGTCCGCCACCGCCCCGGCCCATGCCCCCAACACCAGCATCGGCCCGAACTGGAAGGCGGTCAACGCCCCCAGTGCCACCCCGGAAGCCGTCAGGTTCAAGACCAGCAGGGTTTGGGTGATCATCGACAGCCACGTGCCGGTTTGGCTCACCAGTTGACCCAGGAAGAAGAGGCGGAAGTTGCGGGTCCGCAACGAGCGGAACGTGTCTGCGGAGGCGCCCTTGATGCGATCGGTCATGGTGTTCCCTCCTTGGCGGTCTTGGTCGTTCTGGCGGATTTGACGGGGCGACCGGTGGCCGTGCCCGTGCCGGTGGCCGTGGTGGTGACGACTGGAATGTCGTCGGTGGGTGAGGCAGACCCCGCGGCATCAGGGGCGACAAGGTGTTCGATCACCTCCACCGCGTCGAGTAGGCGACTTCGGTCGGTGGGGGACAGATCGGCCAGTCGGGTGGCCAACCATGCCGTCTTGTGACGGCGGGTGGCCGCCAGAAGGTCATGGCCTGCTGGCGTCACTGACACCAGCGTGACCCGGCGGTCGTCGGGGTGGGGGAGGCGCTCCACCAGGTCGACCTCGGCCAACTTGTCGACCACCTTGGTGGCGGTGGGGGCGCTGATCCGTTCGGCCTCGGCCAGGGCCTTCAGCGGTACTGCACCCATCCGTTGCAGGGTGGCCAGGGCCGCCACCTGGGTGGGGGTCAGACCGGTGTGGGTCTCCTGGCGCAAGATGCGTGCCAGACGGGTGGTGGCCAGCCGCAGCCGTTCCGCGTCCTCCACCAGATCCTCCCGGTCGAGGTCGAGGGACGGGGGAGCAGTGGTCATGACATCCATCATGCACCACAACTACTTAGCAAGTGAAACTATTTCCCAGGGAATATATTGTGACTTCTGTCCCCTGGGTGGCGAGAGCCGGGTTCTGTCCGAACGCCTGCTGCCGCGCTGTCAGGTGAGCGTCTCGAACCAGGCGATCGTCTGGCGCAGGCCGGTTTCGAGGTCGACCGGTTCCAGGCCCGCCACCAACACCCGTAGCGCGCTCTGGTCGGCCTGGGAGTCGCGCACGTCACCGGCCCGGGGGTCCACGTGGTGGCGCTCCAGTGGACGGCCCAAGATCTGCTCCAGCAGGGCGATCACCTCGAGAAGC
The DNA here is from genome assembly GCA_016702505.1 of Microthrixaceae bacterium. NCBI lineage: Bacteria > Bacillati > Actinomycetota > Acidimicrobiia > Acidimicrobiales > Microthrixaceae > Microthrixaceae bacterium. The sequence goes on along the minus strand of JADJDU010000011.1, from coordinate 90,432 downwards.
GAATACCGGGTGCCGAAGGCCAGGTTCACCGGGGTCGGCGACGTGAGACCCCGGGCCATCACCTCGGTGATCACCTCGGCCACGCTGCCCACATAGGTGAAGTCACGGGTCTGGCCTCCGTCACCGTGTACCGGCAGCGGGCGCCCGGCCAGTGCCGCGTCAACGAAGGCTGGCACCACCGCGGCATAGGCGTGGCCCGCCCGCTGAAGGGGACCGAACACGTTGAAGAACCGGAACGCCACCGCCTCCAGACCGAAAACCTGCTGGTAGGACAAGGCGTAGGACTCCGTCGCCAGCTTGGACACGGCGTAGGGGCTCACCGGCATCGGCGTCAGGGTCTCGACCTTGGGAAGTGTGGGGTTGGCGCCGTAAACCGACGACGACGATGCCACCACCACCCGTTTGGTTCCCGCGGCACGCATGGCCTCCAGCACCCGGATGGTGCCGGTGGCGTTGGCGTCGTGGCTGGCCAGGGGATCCTCGATCGACTTGGGCACGCTGGGGCGCGCCGCCAGGTGCACCACGGCATCTGCCCCGTCCAACACCTCGGTGAGGTGGGCTTGGTCCAAGATGTCACCCTCCACCAGGGTGACTCCGGCCAGGCCGTCTACGTTCGTGGCGAAACCGGTGGACAGGTTGTCGTAGGCCACCACCTCTGCCGTCGCACCCGATTCGACCAGGTGGCGACACAGGTTGGCGCCGATGAACCCCGCACCGCCCGTCACCACAACCTTGCTCAACGTCGCCACAACTGATCCCTCCCCGGGAGTACCCCCGGCCGGATCTGCGGCCGGGCGGCGCCGACGCTACCCGCCCCACCCCTGGACGCCGGCACCCGTCGAGCTACGTGCTGTGGTTGGTGGTTCGTGGCTGCTCTGTGGTGAAGGGGGCTTCACTGTACTCACGCCTGGTCGAGGTGGCGGTCCTTGGTCAGGTAGATGAAGGGGATCGAGGCCAGGCTCACCAGCCCCTTGACCACCAGGTTCACCCAGAAGATGTCCCACACGACATCCCACGGCAATGACTGATCGCGTTGGTATTGACTCAAGAAGAACAGGGGAGCGAAGGCACCCACCGCGAAGATCAGGTTGTCGACCGGGACGCTGATGGCGTTGGACACAAGCACCCGCAGCCATTGAAACCGGGTGGTGATGCGGGTAACCCACCAGTGGTACACCTCGGTGTCGATCAGCTCGCTGACCACCATGGCCAACAGCGAAGCGATCACGATCCGCCACAGTGGGCCCAGCACCGCCGAGTACTCGGCCCCCAGCGGGTAGGACGGGTCGGTCGGCCACGCGGCAGCCCACGCCAGATACGCGGCCAGGAACAGGTTGACGCCGGCGCTGGTCCAGATGGCGATCCGCGCCGCTCGGCGGCCCGCCGCCTTGTGGATGATGTCTCGCAAGGTGAAGGTGATCGGGTAGATGAACGTGCCCATGTCCACCGCTCGGTCGGCCACCGTGCCGATCTTGAGGCTGGTCACCTGGGAGATGACTTGGGCACCCACGTAGACACCGATGGACACCAACGCCACCGTGCCCACCGTGACCTCACCGCTTGCGCGTGCCACCCGTCGATCCGGGCCCGGCGAGTGGACCGGTGTGGCTCCCCGATGATCGGCACCGCTGCGGTAGGCGTCGGGCTCGGTCAGATCGATCACCGGATTCCCGGGGATCGAGGGCACATCGGCCTCAGACGTCATCGCCTGGCCGATGGGTTCGTCGTCGGAATCGCCTCCCGCGGGGTTGGGTGGCGTGACGGCGTGGTGACGGGCCAGAGCCTGGGCCAACCCGGTGGGGGTCAGGTCGACCACCACCGAATCGCCCACCACCGTGCCCGACGGCGGCTCGCTGGCTGCCGGACGGGTGGACGAAACCTCGCTGGGAGCGGGATGGGCGGGGTCGGTGGGGTCGGCGGGGACGTCGTCGGGCGTCTGGTCGCTCACTGGTTCGCACCTCGGTTTTGGTGAGGCGGGTGGTCCGACACCGCCGCAGCTCCGATCAGGTCCCGGGGAGCTGCCTCCGGGGTAGAAGGCGAGAGGCTAGGCGAGCCGACCCATGTGAACGGCATGGCTAGGCCGAGGTGAAACCTTCCAGGCGTCGCCCTTGAAGCGGCGACGCCCGGACCTATCCCCTAGGTCTCATGGGAGAACTTGGCCGATCAACCCCCGCCGCCGCGCATCGCTCGCGCCGCGTCGAGGATCTCCTTGCACGTCGGGCAGACCGGGTAGCGCCCTGGATCGCGGGTGGGGACCCATGTCTTGCCGCACAAGGCCGTCACCGGGGTTCCGGTTATGTAGGCCTCGGTCACCGCCGATGCGGGAACCACCACGTGAGCGAACCGCTCGTGGTCGCCGTCTTCAGTGGTGCGGATGTCCTGGCTCTCGATGAGGTCGAGGTCGCTCACCCCGACAGTCAACCACTCCGGGACACCCGCACCGTCCCGGTCAGGAGTTGAGCTTCTCGGTGGCCTCGGTGAGCTTCTCCGAGCAAGCGTTGAGAGCTTCGGTGTCGGCCTCGCTCATGTCGAACACGTCGATGCTCATGGCCGTTTCGGCCAGTTCCATCAACGGGTCGAGGGCCTCCATGGTGGCCGAGATGTCGGCCTCCGGGTCGGCCAGCACATCGCCGTACTTCTCGATGACCTCGTCGACCTGACGGCAGAAGTCGGCCACATCCGCGTTCTCGATCGAACCGGTGTCGACGTCGGAGCCACCATCGCTGCCTTCGTCAGTGCCGCTGTCGCCCGAATCGGCCGCTGTGGTCTCGGGCGAGTCGCCCGAATCTCCCGAATCTCCCGAATCTCCCGAATCTCCCGAATCGGTACCGCCGCCTTCGGCAGCGGTGGTGGTCGTGTCATCGGCGGCTTCCTTGTCTCCACTGGAACTGCAAGCGGCGGCGCCCGCCACCAACAGCACCGACATCACCAGGTAGATGTATCGCTTCATTTCGACTGCTCCCTCCGGGTTGTGGTGATCGCGATCACTATCACCCCTAGTCTCGGGAGGCGAGCCGATAGGCCGACCCATTGGCACGGCATGTCTAAACCGAGGCGGAGCCTCGGTCTGATCAACCTCGCAGCGACGACGACTGGACCTATCCGCTCGGGTCCTGGGAGGGGGGTCGAGTCCACGGAGCGGCTCAGAACTTGACCCATCAGTCAAGTTTCAGGGCTACCATCCGCGGCCATGCGCACCCGACTCACCGAGATCCTCGACATCGAACACCCGGTGATGCTCGCCGGCATGGGCGGCGTCTCCTACGCCGAGGTGGTCACCGCCGTCACCGAGGCCGGCGGGTTCGGCTGCTTGGGAGCGTCCACCATGGGCCACGACGTCATGGTCGAACAGATCGCCCAAGTCCGGGCCGCCACCACCAAGCCCTTCGGAGTGGACCTGCTGACCGCCGCCCCCGGAGACATGGTCCGAGACGTCAATGCCATGGCCGATGGCGGGGCCACGGTGTTCGTGGCCGGTCTCGGCGTGCCCCGAGATGTGGTCGATCTCTGCCACAAGCGCAACATGTTGGTGGTCAACATGTGCGGGAAGGTCCGCCACGCCATCGCCGCGGTCGAAGCGGGGTGCGACATCGTGGTGGCCCAGGGAACCGAGGCCGGCGGACACACCGGTACCGTCGCCACCTTCGCCCTGGTACCTCAGGTGGTGGACGCGGTCGGCGACCGGGTGCCGGTGGTGGCCGCCGGGGGCATCTACGACGGTCGCCACCTTGCCGCCGCCCTCACCCTGGGTGCCGACGGCGTATGGGTCGGTACTCGCTTCATCGCCACCCCCGAAGCCCGATCGGTGATCGGTTACAAGGACAAGATCCTGGCCATGCGCGAAGACGACACGGTCGTCACCCGGGCCTACACCGGCAAGACGTGCCGGGTGCTGCGCAACGAGTACACCAACGACTTTGACGCCGCCGGCGCCAAGGCCGAACCGTTTCCCGGTCAGTACATCAAGTCGCTCAAGGACGGGGCCAACCACCTCGGCGGGGACATGTCCACGCCAGATGTGAACCCCGACCGGGAGTTCATGCCCGCCGGGCAGGGCGGGGGCGCCATCAACGAACTTGTGCCGGCCGGAGAAATGGTGGCCCGGTTCGTGGCCCAAGCCGAAGCCGCTCTGGCCCGGGTGGATCAGGCCCGGTAGGCGCCGTCACGGGTCAAGAACCGGCGGTGCCACCGCCGGGGGGTGAACAACCCGGCCCGGGGTTCATCCTCGAACAACCAGCGGGCGAAGTTGCGACGGGTCCACGCCGTCAGGCCCGCCACCCGGATGGCGGCCCGCGCCCCCTTGCGGTGCTTTAGGGCACGCACCAACAACGCCGACATCTTGTGGTCCGGTACCAGGCTTCGAGCCACCGCCTGCTCGTAATGGGCCCGTACCGCCGCGGCCTCGGCTGGGCTCGAACCGACCAATGGGGACGGAGCTCCCGCCCCGCTCACCCGAGGCGCGCGGGCCACGATGGCCTCGGCGGCCAGTACCCCGCTGAACAACGCCTGGCCGATGCCCTCACCGGTCATCGGGTCGGTGGCGGCAGCAGCGTCGCCAACCCACAACACCCGCCCCGACGTGAGCGCCATCTCGTTGACCCGGGCCGGGATGGGCCAGGCCTGATGGCGGTTCTCGGGGCGAGCATCAGGCCCCAAGACCTCGGCCACATGCGGTCTGGCGAGGATCTCGGGCCAAAGCGCCTTCATCTCCTTGGTGGCCACCTTGCCGCCCCGTTGTATACCGAAGCCCACGTTGGCACGCCCGTCGGGTAGCGGGAACACCCATACGTAGCCGGGGACCAGGTCCTCCTCGAACCAGATCCACAGGTCCTTGGCCTTGGGCGAGACATCGGTGAAGTACTGGCGGAAAGCATGCCAGTCGCCCAGATACCCCGGTTCGGTGGTACCCAAGAGCTTGCGGGTGGGGGACCACATACCGTCGGCCGCCACCAGGTAGCGAGCCTCGACCACCAGCCCTTCATTCCCAGTGGTTGCCGTGTTCGCCGTGTTCGCCGTGTCTGTGCCGTCACCGGGCTCATGGCCGGGCTGGGCCGATGTGTCCAAACCTTCCGACGGGTCAGACTCCTCCGAACGGCCTGGTTCGGTTGAGGGGCCTGGTTCGGTTCCGGCGGCCACGAAGGTGACGGTGATGTGGCCGGGGCCGTCGTCTATTGCCGACACCGACACCTCCTCCACCACGGTGACCCCTGCGGCGCGAGCCTGTTCCACCAGGGCGTGATCCAGGTCGGCCCTACGAGCCACCACCGCGTACTGGCCACGGTCTCGGGGAAGGGGGAACGTAACCGTGTGCCCCTTGGGGCCAGACACGTGAACGTCGTGCACCGGCATCCACGAGCCCACGGATTCAGGCTGAACCCCAAGGTCTTCCAGCAGTCGCAACGCGCCGGTGGTCAGCCCGTCGCCGCAGATCTTGTCCCGAGGGAAACGGGCCTTGTCGGCCAACACCACCGACCGTCCGGCCCGGGCCAAGGTGATGGCGGCTGCGGCCCCGGCCGGGCCTGCCCCCACAACCACCACATCGGCCACCAAGTGGTCGGTGCCCGACACGGATGTCGCCACAACATCAACCGCCGAACCACGTACCACCGGACTCGCTGCTTCGGAGACGTCGCCAACCAGGACCGCTGCCTCCTCGACATCGACATCGATGCCAGTCCCGTCCTCGCTCACAGGCGAGGAGGGTACGGCCTGGATCCCCACCCCCGCCAAGCCCGGTCGCCAGCCGGGGCTCGCTCGTCAGCAGCGGGTGGCACCCCGGTCCCGGTAGCGAGCCCCCACCGTGTCGGTCGACGTCGACCCATCGGGGTGATGGATGGTGCGCTGGGTGGTGACGGTGGTGCAGTTGCCTGACCGTCCCGTGCTCTGGCCGGTTTGTTCACCCCAGGCATGCTGGGTGGACCACAACGTGACCGTCACCGACGTGGGGGTGTGGCTCGTCCAGATCAAAATCCCGTAGGGGGTGTCGTTCTTCCACTGGAGATCGGGGTGTTGCCAACCCATGGTGGCCTCCCGGCCGAACGGGTAGCGCGAGAAGTGCTCGGAATGAGCCTGGTACTCACCGAAGGGCAACCCGGCGAAAAACGCGGCATTGAACATGGTGGTGGCGAACTGGGACACACCCCCACCCACCTCTTCGACGTGCACGCCGTTAGCGATGGCCCCAGCCTCCACGAAGCCCTTCTCCCGGGTGCGTTGACCCACCACCGCGTTCATCGAGAACGTCTCACCCGGCTTCACCAACGTCCCCCTCACCAGATCGGCGATGCGATGGATGTTGGTGACCCGAGGCTCACCGGCCTGGAAATAGGTGGTGAAGCTCTTCACCTGGGGTTGACCCTTCCACTCGGTGGTGGTGCCGACCGGCTCCACCACCTTGAGGGCCTCGGCGTCGGCGGTGGTGAATTCGGGGTCGGTCAACTCCAAGTCCACCGTGACCTCCGGACTGCCGCCGATCACCGACGCCAGGATCCGGTCGTCAGTGTCATCAGCGCAACAGACCTGGCCCTGGGCGCTGGGGATGATCCGGGGACCACCGTTCTCCAAAGTGATGCGGGCGTCGGTCGGCTCCGAGGGCGGCGGCAGGGCCACCTTCACCGCCTCCACCGCCGCAGCTGTGTCCACCGTGACCTCGAACCTGCCGTTCACCACCCGAGACCCGATCCAGGATCGCACGGTGTCGGGGGTGAGCGTGGTCGCCTGCTCGCCAGCCTTGATGGTCAGCCCCGGCGCGGTCGACGCCGTGAGTCGAGCCGCTACCTCCTTGACCTCGGCATCGTCCACCGTCGGCGCCGCCGACTCCACCTCGGTGGTGATCACCAGCGGCTCTTCACCTGAACGGGCCCGGGCCAACAGCTGCTCGGCTACGCCGTCGGACTTGATCCTGGTACCCGGTGAGCCACTCACCATGGTGATTGCATTGCCGGTGGCCACCAGCCGAGGCTCCACCGCGGCCGCGTCGCCAGCGGTGCTGGCCAGCGCCGACTCCATGGCGCGCTCGTCCAAGGTGAACTGCAGCGGGGCGGTGCGAGCATCGAAGAACGACCCCAGCCAGGTGAATGGCCGCCGCCAGAACGACACGTCGTCGTTGATGGTGAGCGCGCCCCTCATGGTGGCTTGTTGATCGAGGCGCAGGCCCAGATCACCGGCGCTGGCTTTGAACGTGCGCTCGGTGGTGCGGATCTCCACCTGGGTGGTCATGTAGTGGGTGGCGATGTCGGCCACCACCACCTGGAGCTGATCCTCTGGCAGCTTGCCGATGTCTCGACCTGCCAAGGTCACGTTCCGGGGGACCTGACGATCGGCAACGGTGTCGTCGACTGCCCAGGCGGTAAAGAGCAAGATGATCACGAGGAGGGGGGAGCCCACGGCTATCAAGACCCGGGGCGACGGGCGACGCATGACATCCAGCGTGGCAGACCACACCCCCCGTACCCGGGCACCCCCCGGTGTCGCACCCGTCACTGTTGATCACCTGGTCTGGTGTTCCGCGATCACTTCGTCCGTCACCTCTGTGTCGCTTCGCTGCTTCTTCGCCGCTCCTTCGTGGGTCACATTGCCGGTGAGGCGAGCGGAGGTCCAGGCCGTGGCGTCTTCGTGCCTAAGGTTCGGCCCATGGGTATCTGCGAAGGACGGGTCTGCATTGTCACCGGCGCCGGGCGAGGAATCGGCCGTGAACACGCCCTGATGCTGGCAGCCAACGGCGCCAAGGTCGTGGTCAACGACATCGGCGGCGAGCTCGACGGCTCGGGCCGATCCACCGGCCCCGCCCACGATGTCGTGGAGGAGATCGTTGCCGCCGGCGGTGAAGCCACCGTCAACGGAGACGACATCTCCACCTGGGATGGAGCCGAGCGGCTCATCGCCCAGGCCGTCGACACGTACGGCACCCTCGACGTGGTTGTGAACAACGCCGGCATCCTTCGGGACCGGATGCTCGCCAACATGACAGAAGCCGAATGGGACGCGGTCATCGCCGTACATCTCAAGGGCACCTTCGGCCCGGCCCGCCACGCCGCGGCCTACTGGCGAGACAAGGTCAAGGCGGGCGAGCCCGTAGACGGACGCATCATCAACACCTCCTCACCGTCGGGCATCTACGGCAACGTCGGCCAGACCAACTACGGCGCGGCCAAGGCCGGCATCGCCGCCTTCACCGTCATCGCGGCCAAGGAACTGGCCCGCTACGGCGTGACCGTCAACGCCATCGCCCCCGCCGCGCTCACCCGCATGACCGAGAACCTCGGCATGGGCCAAGCCGACGAAATGACAAAAGCCATGATGTCGCCTCGTTGGATCGCCCCGGTCGTGACGTGGCTGGCCTCGGCCGAATCCGCCGACGTCACCGGTCGGGTATTCGACGTGACCGGTCAGGCCCTATCGGTGGCCGAAGGCTGGCACCGTGGCCCCACCCGAGAACACCCCACCGACGATCCCGCCGAGCTCGGCGCTGTGGTCCGCGAGCTGGTGGCCGAGGCTCGACCCAACGCCAACATGTTGGGCTACGACGAGCGCTGAGCCCCACGCCAGCCAGATTGGATCCCGCCGAGGCCGGAGTCGGCTCCAGCAAAGGCTGGAGTCAGCTCCAGTCGAAGAACCAGTGACGGCCGAACAGCGTGGCGGCCAACGCCCCCATCGCCGGAGCCAGGTTGTCCATGAGTGCGGGGCAGTAGGCATAATGCTGCACCGCCAGCTCGAAAGCACCCCTGGCATCGTCGGGAGGCTGGGTGACCAGGCACTCGAGCTGCTCGAGCCCCATGGCCACCACCTCGGCGCCATAGGCCTCGTACCAGAAGTGCAGCACCGACAGGTGCTCGGGGCCACCGATGTCGAGGCCCTCGCCCGCTGACCATGCCAACAAAGCCGGCAACTCCCAACCGCCCCGGGCCGGCACCAGGCCCAGGTGCACCCGGGCGTCCTTCACCGCCCTCACCGCGGCGTGATCGGGGCGGGACTCCAGGCGGGCTCGGATGGTGGCCTGATCCGCCTCCAACTTGGCCAGGTGGCGGGGGACGTCACCCAGGTAGTCGTCGTGCTTGGGGTCGCCCAGCCACTTGACGAACAACTCGGGGGCCGTCTCCACCGCTGTGACGTCGGGAATGCCAGGCGAATCCTCGGCCAAGATGCTCACCCGCCAGGTCATCTGATCGATGATGCTCAAATCTGACCCCAAGATCACCGGCCACATCCCGGTGACGCTGTGTTGGTCTCGCAGCGCCCGCCATCGGGCCAAGGCCGCCTCGCCGCCGGGAATCTCCATGCGCCAAGCCTGTTCGCCCCGCAAGGTCTTGCACCACGGCTCTAGCCCCGCGGGCACTTCGCTGGCGGTCGGGTTGGCGCTCATGGGCAGTGGCTCGGAACGAATCGGTCTGATGGGGCAGCGGTCACCGCACGTCGGGCGTGACCGGTCGCGACCGTAGCCGCGCCACCGCAGCGGGCGGCGCCGCCGCCTTCAGAACAGGCGGAGCTCGTCGGATTCGATGCCCCGCAACAGGTCGTAGTCGACCTCGCGCACCTCGATGCCACGGTCTCGGGCCAGCACCTTGGCCTGAGGCTTGATCTGCTGGGCGACGAACATTCCTGAGACCGGCCGAAGCATCGGGTCCCGGTTCAAGAACTCGAGGTAGCGGCTGAGCTGCTCGACCCCGTCGATCTCTCCTCGGCGTTTGATCTCCACGGCGATGGCGACTCCGTCCGAGGTGCGGCACAGCAGGTCGACCGGACCGATGTCGGTGGGGTACTCCCGACGAACCAGACGAAGTCCCTGCCCCAGGTGCTCGGTGTTGGCGGCCAAAAGCTCCTGGAGGTGGGCCTCCACCCCGTCCTTTTGGAGGCCGGGATCAACGCCCATGTCCCAGGCCGAATCGCTGATCACCTCTTCCAAGGAGATTCGCAGCGTCTCACCCTTGGGGTTTGTGACAGTCCACTCCGCGTCGCCGGTGACCAGTCGGTTCGGGGCGTTCATCCAGTTGAGCGGCTTGTAGGCACCACCATCGGCGTGGATGGCCACACAGCCGTCGGCCTTGACCATGATGAGGCGAACCGCGGAGGGCAGGTGGGAGCTGAGCCGACCCTGGTAGTCGACAGAACAGCGGGCGATCACTACGCGCACCCGTCCACAGTAGGGGACCAGCCTCGACCGGGGACCAGGCCCCGGACCGTTCCCGCCAGATCGGTGCCCACCTCGATGGTCGAGCTGACCTACCACATCACCTGTCGTGTCGATGGGGCGACTCGCCAACAGCTTCAGTTTCAGGAGGCGAGCAAGTTGCACGCCAAGCCGGTCGACTACGCTCGGTGCGGGGCAGGCGGAGAGAGGGCACACCGAGTGACCGTCGATCGGTCCAGCCGCCCCCATCCCGCACAGGTGCACATGGCCTCCTCATCAGATCAAGACCGCATGGCCAGCGTCGACGTCGTGGTCGGGAGGAACCCGGTTCGAGTGCCCGAGCCGATCTTGGGCACGGACGCGGCCCCCGGTCCTGGGGGCGATCCGAGTTCGATGTCGCCATCGTCGGGTTCGGCCGCGCCGGCTGCACCGGTCGGGTTGGTCGGGCTCGCTGCCTTGGGGCAGATGGCGGCGTCGGCCTCGGGGGCGACCGAGGTGGGTGAGGTGCTGCGGGTAGGCGCATCGCTGTTGGCCGACACCCTCACCGCCTCCCACGCCGCCGTATTCGAGCATCACGAGGCCGCTGGTGTGCTCCAGTGCCGGGTCGGGGTGCTCAACGGAGTTCTGGCGAGCGATTCGGGTGCCGCGCTCTTGAGGCTGCCCACCGGCCGAGAGTCGATGCCCGGCTACACCCTGCTGGCCGGCCGTACCGTCGTGACCACGGACCTACTGGCCGATCGACGGTTCGTGGCTCTGGCCCCGGCCCTCGGTGTGTTCGCCCGGTCGGCCGTGAACGTACCGCTGGGTTGGCCCGGTCACTGGTGGGGCGTCCTGGGTGTCTACGGGCATGACACCCGGGTCTGGACCGAGGGCGACGTGGCCATGGTCGAAGCAGTTGCCGCCATCATGGCCGGTCTGCTGCGGGCCACGGCCAGTGAGCTTTCCTCGTCTCGGTTCGAACGCTATGCCGACTTGGCTACCCGGGCCAGCGGCATGGGTCGATGGTCCTGGAACGCAGCGCGAGGCGAGATCACCCTCGATGAAATCGCCTTGTCCCTCTTCGATCCGGCGCCCGATCCGAGCCACCGGTCCCTCCATGGCCGTACCGAAACCATCAGCCCAGGGTCGGCCTCGGATCGGCTTGGCTCGGCCGAGACCGGTGAGGTCCGGTCCAACCCGTTCGAGGCTGGGTCGCCGACCCGGACCGTGGGGGTGATCGACACCGATTCGTTGCGGCTTCAGGTCCACCCCGCCGATCGGGCCCGAGTGGTGGCCGCCGCCGCCCAGGCCGTGCGAGATGGAGACGCGTTCCACCTCACGTTCCGTCTGCTCGACGGCGATGACGGGCGTCTCCCCCAGGTCGAGAGATGGGTGGAGTGCCTCGGTCAGGCCTGTCCTGAGGAAGCCGATCGCGACGGGGTCCAGTGCATGGTCGGTGTAGTGGCCGACGTCACCGGACGTCGGCTACGAGGCGAAAACCAGGCCCGTCTGGCCATGGAGCGCATGGCTCGCATGCGCGCCGAGGAAGTCGTCGAATCGCTTCAGTCCACGCTGCTTCCCGGTGACCTTCCAGATGATCCGGTCCTGGCCTTCGCCGCCAGGTACCAGGTGGCCTCACCTCACTCCGCGGTGGGCGGAGACTTCTACGACGTCATTGACCTCGAAGGAACCGGCTGGGGGGTGGTGGTTGGAGATGTTTGCGGGCGTGGTCACGATGCCGCGGCCTTGGCTGGGGTGATGCGCCACAGCGTCCGGGCCACAGCGATCAACAACCCTTGTCCTGGCGAGGTCCTTGCCCGGACGAATCGGGCGGTGATCGACCAGATGGACGACTTCCGATTTGCCACCGCGACCTACCTGCACGCCACTGCGGACCCAGCCGCGGTTGCCGGCGCCGCGGAGGGTGCCCGCCGGGCAGAGGGCTTGGACAAGGCGGCGCTCGGCGTGTCTGCGGTGGTTGCCATCACGGTCAGCAGTGCAGGTCATCCCCGCCCCGTGCTGGTGCGAGCCGACGGACGGGTCGAGGTGCTCGACTGCGGAGGCGTGGCCCTCGGTGTGGTGGCCGAGCCCACCTTCACCGAGGTCGTGGCCACTCTCGGTCCTGGCGATTCTGTGGTGCTCTACACCGATGGGGTGACCGATGCCCGAGGCCCCGACGGTCTGTTCGGACAAGACCGGCTCCTGGCTGTCCTGGCGTCGATGGCGGGACGAACACCCGACTCCATCGTTGGCGCGCTCGATGACGCCGTGCGTCGCCATCGTGCCGGCGCTGATGACGACATGGCCGTTGTGGTGGTCCAGATCCGGAATCGAGCCGATCTCGTCGACTCGGCACCGTAAGGGGACGCGCCGATAGCGGACCGACCCATAGGTACGGCATGGTCAAGCAGAGGCAGAGCCTCGGTCTGATCAACCTCGCAGAGACGACGACCGGACCTATCTGCTCAGGTTCGATGACACATGACCCGACCGCTCGGGGCGCTGGTGTCCCCGACGCGAGTAGACACTTCGAGATGGCTCCCCATGACGTTCCGTCGGCTTCGGCCGACGACCACCGCTTGGCCGCGGAACTGGCCCATGAAGCCGGACGGCTACTGGTGTCGATCCGCCATGACATGGCGGCGGCCGGCGCGTCAGCCGCCGAACTGAAGACCGCCGGCGACCAGCAGGCCCACGAACTGCTCATGGGACGACTGGCTGGCGCCCGTCCCCACGACGCCGTCTTGTCCGAAGAAGGGCGCGACGGGGTCGGCCCCGCCGATACCGGCCGCCTCGACGCCGAACGGGTTTGGATCGTGGACCCGCTCGACGGCACCCGGGAGTTCAGCGAACCCCCCCGGGAAGACTGGGCGGTCCACGTAGCCCTGGTGGTGGCCGGAGTTCCGGTGGCGGGGGCCGTGGCCCTTCCCGCCCAGGGGATGACGTTGTCCACGCTACAACCACCAGCCCTTCCCGCTCCGCCCCCGGTGCGCCCTCGGGTGATCATGAGCCGCACCCGTCGCCCCGCAGTAGCCACCTACCTGGCCGAGTCCCTCGATGGAGCGGTGGTCGAGATGGGGTCCGCGGGAGCCAAGGCCAGCGCCGTGATGCTGGGCAAGGCCGACATCTACGCCCACAGCGGCGGCCAGTACGAGTGGGATAGCTGTGCTCCGGTTGCGGTGGCCCGCGCCGCCGGGCTCTGGACCAGCCGTCTCGACGGAACCCCGCTCGTCTACAACAACGCCGATGTGTTCATGCCCGACCTGTTGATCTGCCACCCGGTTATGGCCGATGCGGTCAAGGCCGCGCTTGCGGACTTCCAAGAGGCCTGACCTGGGTCCGGGTCCGGTCCGAACCACTCGATCGAAGAGCAACGGTAATTGTTGAGCTAATTGGTCAGGAATTGAGACTCGCCGCTACGCTCGCCCCCGACCCCAACGGGCGAGGTCCCAAAGGCGCATGGCACACACCTACGAACTGACCCACCTCAAGGCCCTAGAAGCCGAGGCCATCCACATCTTCCGCGAGGTCGCCGCCGAGTTCGAGCGGCCCGTCCTGCTGTTCTCGGGCGGAAAGGACAGCATCGTGATGCTGCACCTGGCCCAGAAGGCGTTCTGGCCCGCCCGCATTCCGTTCCCGGTCATGCACATCGACACCGGGCAGAACTTCGACGAGGTCATCGAGTACCGGGATCGCCGGGTCGCCAACCTAGGGCTCAAGCTCGTCGTCGCCTCGGTGCAGGAGTCGATCGACAAGGGCCGCGTCACCGAACAGACCGGGCCCCGGGCCAGCCGCAACCGGCTCCAGACCACCACCCTGCTCGACGCCATCGAAGAGCACCGCTTCGATGCCGCCTTCGGTGGTGCTCGTCGAGACGAGGAGAAGGCCAGGGCCAAGGAACGGGTGTACAGCTTCCGAGACGACTTCGGGCAGTGGGATCCCAAGAACCAGCGGCCCGAGCTGTGGCACCTCTACAACGGCCGCATCAAGCCCGGCGAACACATCCGGGTGTTCCCGTTGTCCAACTGGACCGAGCTCGACATCTGGCAGTACATCGCCGAGGAGGAGATCGAGATCCCGGCCATCTACTACGCCCACCGCCGCGAGGTGTTCCGCCGCGACGGCATGTTGCTGGCCGTCACCCGCCATCTAGCGGTAGATGAAGGCGCCGAATCGTTCGTGACGACCGTGCGCTATCGCACGGTCGGAGATGCCACCATCACCGGCGCCGTCGAATCCTCGGCTGCCACCGCGTGGGAGGTGGTCGACGAAGTGGCCGCCACCCGCGTCACCGAACGGGGCGCCACCCGCGCCGATGACCGTGTGACCGACGCGGCCATGGAAGACCGAAAGAAGGAGGGCTACTTCTGATGGGCCGACCAGTAGTCCAGCGGGTTGACCAGGGAGCACGGGCATGAGCGAACTTCTGCGCTTCGCCACAGCGGGGTCCGTCGACGACGGCAAGTCCACCCTCATCGGACGCCTGCTCTATGACTCCAAGGCCATCTTCGAGGATCAGCTGGAGGCGGTAGAGCGCTCCAGCGAGGCCATGGGCGCGGAATACACGAACTTGGCCCTGCTCACCGACGGCCTGCGCGCCGAGCGCGAACAGGGCATCACCATCGACGTGGCCTACCGCTACTTCGCCACCCCCCGCCGCAAGTTCATCATCGCCGACACCCCCGGCCACATCCAGTACACCCGCAACATGGTCACCGGCGCCTCCACCGCCGACGTGGCCCTGGTGCTGGTCGACGCCCGCAAGGGCCTGGTCGAACAGTCCCGGCGTCACGCCTTCCTGGCCTCGCTGCTACGCATTCCGCACCTGGTGCTGTGCATCAACAAAATGGACCTCGTCGACTGGTCCCAGGACCGCTTCGAGGAGATCAAGGACGAGTTCCGCCAGTTCGCCACCAAGCTCGACATCGCCGACCTCACCTTCATCCCGGTGTCGGCCCTCCACGGAGACAACGTGGTCACCCGGTCGCCCAACTCGCCGTGGTACGAGGGGGCCTCGCTGCTCCACCACCTCGAAGAGGTGCACATTGCCAGCGACCGCAACCTCATAGACGTCCGCTTTCCCGTCCAGTACGTGATCCGGCCCCACTCCGGGGACTGGCACGACTACCGGGGTTACGCCGGCACGGTGGCCGGCGGCGTGATCAAGGCCGGAGACGAGATCATGGTGCTGCCCTCAGGCTTCACCTCCACCGTCGCCGCCGTCGAAACCGCCGATGGGCCAGTGGATGAGGCATTCGGCCCCATGGCCGTCACCGTCCGGCTCACCGACGAGATAGACGTGAGCCGGGGAGACATGATCTGTCGCCCCCACAATCATCCCACCGTTGGCCAGGACATCGATGCCATGGTGTGCTGGATGAGCGAGACCGGCTCCATCGCCGAGGGCAACAAGCTGGTCATCAAGCACACCACCCGCACCGCCCGGGCCCTGGTCAAAGGGGTGCAGTACCGCCTGGACATCAACTCGTTGCATCGAGACGACTCGGCCCACACCCTGTCGCTCAACGAGATCGGCCGCATCCGCCTGCGCACCACCGTGCCGTTGTTCTACGACGAGTATCGCCGCAACCGCACCACCGGCTCGTTCATCCTGATCGACGAAGCCACCAACAACACCGTGGCCGCCGGCATGATCCTGGGCCCGGCCACATGACCGACCCAGACGGTCGGGACGTCCCCGACTCGTCGAACGCCGGGGATCGGAACCTCACCTGGCACGAGGGCGACCTGTCCCGCGCCGACCGGCCGTGGCTGGGTGCCACCGTGTGGATGACGGGGCTGTCGGGTTCGGGCAAGTCCACGGTGGCGGTGGCCTTGGAGCGACGACTGGTGCTGGCCGGTCGCCCTGCTTTCCGCCTCGATGGCGACAACCTGCGCCATGGCCTCAACTCCGACCTCGGCTTCAGTGCCGCCGACCGAGACGAGAACGTGCGCCGGGCCGGCGAGGTGGCCGCCATCCTGGCCGAAGCTGGCGTGGTGGCCATCGTGCCGGTGATCAGCCCCTACCGCGAGGCCCGCGACCGGGCCCGGGCCGCGCACCACGAGCGGGGTATCCCGTTCATCGAGGTGTTCGTGGACACCCCGATCGAGGTGTGCGAAGAACGCGACCCCAAGGGCCTCTACGCCAAGGCCAGGGCGGGCGAGATCACCGGCTTCACCGGTGTGGACGACCCCTACGAGGCCCCGCTGGAGCCCGAGCTGACCCTCACCCCCGATCACGGGGACCCGTACACCCAAGCTGGCATGGTCCTGGCCTTGCTGGGCTGAGCTTGCCGGGGTTGGTGGAGCCGCAGCTTCTCGGGTGGGTCGCGTTCGGGGTGTGGGGTGGGGTCAGTCGGTGACGGCCTGGGCCTGTTGGATGTTGAGAACGGTGGTTGACCGCCGAACGACAGGCGGCAGCGTGCCGGACTGACCGTTGCTGGCCGTCCAGGTCAGTGCCCAGACCACGGTGGCCGTGGTGGTGAACTGGCCGTGACGGTCATAGGGGCCAGAACAATCTGTGCTCTGGTCCCGATGGGACAAGGCCGGGTCGTAGCGGATACCCCCGCTGGGGCAGGTGAGGGTGGTGCCATCGCCCATGTCAATGACCAGGTCTCCCGGTGTGGCCGTCAAAGTCGCCGACAGCCCGGGGATGGAAGCGGTGACCGAGCGGGCGTAGTGGGTGTTGGACCAGAACCACACCGGAAGCCCGACCAGCTGGGTGCCACCCACCGGGGGCGAGGTAGCGATGGCTGGCAACGGGATGTTGATGGTGGCCCGGGCCATCTCGATCATCATGGTGAGCGGATCGACCTCGATCTCACCCACCGCGGTGTCGATGATCCACGCCACCTCCTGGTTGTCGGCGATCCTCACGCAGTACTGCCACGCCATGGTTTCGGTGGGGGAGACCGGGTTGAAGATGGCGCTGAACGAGTCGGTGTTGTCGATGAACGGAGACAGCTCCAGCGGCATCACCGTGCAGTCCCGGTAAACCGGGTCAGATTCCTTCCCCGTAGTAAGCAACGCCGGCCGAGCCACCTCAACCCGCCCCACAACCACTGAGTCCCGGTCTGCGATGACCGAGTCAGCCGTTGCCGACGAAGTCCACAGGAGTGTGAGGCTCAGCCCAGTCGCGATAGAGGTGATGATGCGGTTCATTGCCTACAGCCTTGCGAGTCTTGCCATTCGTTCTTGGTGGTGTGGTCCGATAAGACCCAGCGACCATCGACTCTGACTAGGGCTGCCTCGGTCAACTTGGAGACAACGGCGCTATTGATGATCCGGCCTGTCTGGACTTCCTTGACAATGGAGTCGTCAACGTGACAAGCCATGACGGTTGCAGTTGAGTCCGATAGAGCCACAGATAGAACCTGGGTCTCGGGCCAGTGCCCCGATGGTCCGATACTGCTCTGAAGACCCTCGGCGAGGTACTTGGACAGCACCTCTGCGGCCAGATCAAGGCTGGCACCCTCAAGGTCCTGTGACAGAGTTGGGTCGTCCGTGTCCGGATGGCTAAGGCGTTCGAAGTACCGGGCCATGATGGCGACGTAGGCGGCGGATACTTCGTCTTCGGGGGTTGGGGGCGGGGTGGGTGTGGTCGTGGTTGGGGCAGGGTCAGGGGCGGAAGTGGTGGCGGCTGCCGAGGTGGTGGGCCGGACGGCGGCGGGGGAATCGTCTTGGTTGGAGCACGCGGGGATGAGCGCTCCGGCAATGAAGGCGGCCAGGATTGCGGCGGCGCGGATGGTGCGGGGCATCGGGGACCCTTACCCAATGCTCGCGAAGGTCAATCGCCCGGGGCAGCGAAGATCAATCGCACCGGGGTCACGGTGGTTGATCGCCCGTGATAGCGGCGGTCAGTCGCCCTGGGGTCGCGGCAGTTGATCGGCCGGGGTCACCAAGGTCAGGCGCCCGCTATACCGGGGCGGCAATCGCCGGGATCAGGTGGCGTTGGGGCGAGCCCCGGCTTGGCCTAGATCCTCGGTGTCGGGAGACGCCTCGTCGTGGGTGAGGGTGGCGGTCTCGAGGATCTCCATGGGGACGAGGTGGCGGCTAACCCACCAACGCCCGGGCTGATCAGCCCACACCAACATGGGGGGCAAGATCACCAGGGCGCTGAACAGGGCCACCACCACGTTCATAGCCACGATGATCCCGAAGTCGCGCAGGATCGGCAGCGACGAGGTGGCGATCACGGCCACACCCGAAACGGCGGCCAGGCCGCTCACGGCGAAGGCCCGTCCGGTTCGGGCCGCGGTCACGTGGACGGCGGCATCGGGGGCCAACCCTCGGTGCCGTTCCTCCACGAACCGCAACAGGATCAGTGACGTGAACTCGGTGCAGATGGCGATCACCAGGGGGCCGCCCACCGCGGTCATGGGGCTCAGCTTGAGGCTGAACGCCCAGGCCACCAGCGAGGCGGCGCCGGTGGCCACCAGCACCGGGACCAGCGAGAGCAGGGATCGCCACACGCTGCGCAGTCGAATGGTGAGGAACAAGAACACGAATACGAGCGCCAGGTAGGTGAGCTCCACCCGGTTGGCCTCCAGGTTTTGGAGCAGCCCCACGCCGACCACGGCCAGGCCTGACGGGGTGGCGCGGACTCCTTCGGGCGGAGCGATGCCGTCGTCTCCGGTGTCGGCGAGGCGCTCGCGCATGTCGTCGACCATCACGGCCCGTTCCTCGAGCGACTTGGGCTTGGTCACGAACAACAAGTTGACCGCGGCAGCCTCGGTGTTGACCGTGAACTCCTGGATCGACTGGGGAGCAGCCTGGTGGGCTGCCTCCATCAGGGCACCGGTCGGGCTGAAGTCGTTGGCGCCCTCGACGTCGACCAGGAACGAAAGCGGGGTCAACAGGTTGGAAGCGACCAGAACCTGATCGGGGTAGCGCTCGGCACTGTCGTCGGTGAAGCGATCTATCCACGCCGCGGTCTCGTCGGTGAAGATCTCTTCGGTGCTGTCGGCCTGGACGAACACGCCGAGTTCAGAGGACACGTCGGCACGCTCTTCGAGGGTGGCCACGTCCTTGCGGTTCTGGGACTGCTGGTTGACCCACTGGACCGGGTCGGTCTGGAGGGTCAGGTCGTCCTCGACGGCCATACCACCCACGAACACGGCCAGCGACAAGATGGCGAACGGAACCGCGGCCTTGGGCGAGATGGCACCCAGCCACCGGACGAATCGTCCCAGCGTGCCTTCACGGAAGTCCTTGCCGGTGGTGGGGGAGCGGTATTCGCGAGCCCCAAGCGCGGCCAACGGCACGAAGATCGAGCACATGCAGATGACGGCGATACCCACCGCCAACAGCAGGCCGAAGGCCCGGATCATCGGGACCTTGGCGAACATCAGGGCCGAGAAGGCGAACACGGCGTCGAAGGTGACCACCAGCAGCGCCGGCCCCAGGTTGCGAGACGTCTCCTGGATGGGATGGTCGGCCCGGTCTATCAGCACCTCCTCTTCAACGCGGGCGTGCATCTGGATGGCGTAGTCGATGCCAACGCCGATCATCACCGGTAGGCCGGCGATGGTGACCACGGACAACGGGATGCCCAGGAACCCGGCCAGGCCGAAGGCCCAGATCACGCCGACCACGATCACGGCCAAGGGCAGCAGTCGCCAGCGCACGTCGAACAGGACCAGCAGGATCAACATCATCACGGCCAAGGCGATGCCACCGAGGCGCAAGATGCCACCCCGCAGGTAATCGTTGAGGTCCTTGAGCAGGACGGGGGCGCCGGTGACCAGGACCTCGCCACCTTCGAGGTCGTGGCGTGCCCACGCGTCCTTCACCGCCACCGCGCCCACGCCTTCTTCCTCGATGGACGCGTTGCCGGTGAGGCGAACCACCATCTGAGCGTGGCGGTCGTCGAAGAAGAATGACCGCAGCGGCTTGCGGATTTCACCGGTGTTGTCGATGAGCAGCATCTCGACCCAGTCGGGGTTGTCGAAGCTGCGGTCGGCGTCGGGGGCCAGGAACGGCGCGATGCGTTCGGTGGTCTTGGCCATGTCTGCTTCGCGCAGTTCGACAGACTTCTCGTCGCCCGCTTCCTTGGCGGCCTCGGTGGCCGCGGTCAGGGTGGCGTTGGCGATGGAACCGATGGGGTCGAACACCTCGGCGTTGGTGGGGTCGGCGGGGGTTCGGGCCAAGAGGTTGGCGCTGTACTCGAGCCCGTCGAGCGGTGAGACCACGGTGCGGACCTCGGGTACGTCGGCCAGTTCGGCCTTGACCTGGTCGAAGATCTTGCGGTTGGCGGGAGATGCCAGTTCGGCCACAGAGTGGCCCTCGTCCATGGTGAACAGCACCACCATGATCTGTCCGCCGAAGAGCTTCTGGTACGCCACGTTGTCTATGGCGACCTGGTCATCGCTGTTCAGGTAGCTGTCTTGACCGGTGGCGAACTGGAGCTTGGTCAGGCCCATACCCATGATCAAGGTGACCAGCAGACCTATTACCGAGACCAACCCGGCCCGCTTACCGAGTTGAACCGCCAGAACTGACCAGAACCTGCGCACGTTGGGCCTCCGACAGGTCGACGACAGGATTGATCGACACTAACGCTGGCGCGCCCTCACGCACCGAACCGAACGACGGTGACCGATGCCACGCTCCGTGGCCTCACCCAAAGCGTCCGTCATACCACCCTCCGCTTCTTCTAGGTTCGGTCTCGATGAGCATCCCCGGAGTAGGGCCGGTAGGAGCAGATCAGCCGACGGCCGTGGTCCACGTGGTGGCCAAGACCCACCTCGACCTCGGCTTCACCGGCCTGGCCACCGACGTCGAGCTGCGGTACCTGACCGCCTTCTTCCCCAAGGCCCTCGATGTGGCTGCGGTGCTACGAGACCGAGGTGGGCCCGAACGGCTGGTGTGGACCACCGGATCGTGGATCCTGCATCGGGCCTTGCAGGGCGGAGGGCGAGCCGCCGGCGCGTGGCCGCCGGGATCGAACGGGGTGATCTGGCTTGGCATGCTCTTTCCGTCACCACCCACACCGAGTTGATGGACGCCGGACTGGTCCGCAGCGGATTGGGGATCAGCTCCGAACTCGACCGGCGCTTCGACCGGGCGGGCCCGTCCCGCCGAACCATTGCTGTCAAGATGACCGACGTCCCCGGCCACACTCGCAGCCTCGTCCCCCTGCTGGCCGCAGCAGGCGTGCGATTCCTGCACATCGGCGTCAACCCGGCCTGGCCCGTCCCCGATGTCCCACCGGTGTTCCGGTGGCGGTCACCCGATGGCTCCGAGGTGGTGGTGGCCTACCAGGCCGGTGGTTACGGCGGGACTGTGCGCGTACCCGGATGTGACGAGGTCCTCACCTTCCTCCATGCTGGCGACAACCTGGGCCCACCCAGCGTGGGGCAGGTCATCTCGACCCACCGAGACCTGGCCGCGACCTTTCCCGACGCCGAGATCCGGGCGTCCACCCTCGACGACTTCGCCCGGGCCCTGTTCGCGTCGGGCGCCACCGCCGACCTGCCCGTGGTCACCGCCGAGATCGGAGACCCGTGGCTGTTCGGCGCCGGGTCGGACCCGGCCAAGGTGGCTGCCTACCGGCACCTGTTGCGAACCCGGCTGGTGGAACGGGAACGGCTGGAAGCCGACGGCGAAGCGGTTCCGGCGCCGTTCGAGCGTGTCGACCGGTCCCTGTTGTTGGTGGCCGAGCACACTTGGGGTCTCGACCAGAAGGAAGCCCTCCCCGACACCACCCACTGGGATCGGCCCGGGCTGGCCAAGCTGCGCTCCACCCCGGAGGCCAGGCGTTTCGAACGGTCCTGGGCCGAACAGCGCGCCTATGTGACCCGGGCCGCCCAACAGCTCGCCTCGTTGACGGCAAGGGCTACGGGTGGCACCGCTCCGGGCCGGGAGTCTCGGCTGGTGTCGCCGGCTTCACCGAGGGTGGAGGCAACGTCGGTGGTTGGTGGGGTTGGTCGGGTTGGTGCAGTTGACGAGCCGGCGGGCGACGCGGCCCAGGTGGGGTCATCGGCTGCGCTCTATGAGTTGATCCGTCCAGCGCCCACGCCCGCGCCCGGACCCGGCCGGTCACCGTTGGATATGGATCTGGATCTAGAGGGTGCGGGCGTTGGTGATGGTGCTGGCCGGGTCAAGGCCGGAGAACCGGTCTCGGTCGGTACCTGGCGGTTCACCGTCGACAGCGCCGGTGCCGTAGTGGGTCTGGTCGATGAACGGTCGGGGAGAGTGTTGGCCGACGCCGACCATCCCCTGGGGCTGGTGCGCTACCAGTCCTTCGACGCCGCCGACTACGAGCGGTTCTACGCCGGGCTCGCTCCCACCCCCGACGACGAGTGGTGGGCCCGCTGGGACAACACCAAGCCCGGCATCGAGACGACAGCCGCGGCCCGATCCGGGCTGTGGACCCCAACCGTCACCGACATCGCCGTGTCCCTCTCCGTTTCGGGGTCTATGGGCGGTACCAGTGCCGCGCCGATGGCTGGGCCCGTGGCCACACCGCGGACGGGAGCGATGACGGGAGCGATGGCCGGAGCGGGGAACGGTCCGATGCCGTCGTTGTGGATCCAGGTCCGCTTCACCGACGAGCTGTCCGAGGAGCTGGGCGCGCCACCCCAGGCTTGGATCTGCTGGGAGGTCGGGCCGAACCTCACCGCTTCGCTGTGGTGGGACCACAAGCCCGCCAACCGTCTTCCCGAGGCGCTGTGGTGGACGTTCAACCCGCCCGTCGACCACCCCGAGAACTGGACGATGGACAAGCTGGGCCAGCCGGTCTCACCGCTCGACGTCGTCCGGCGCGGTGGCCGCAGCCTGCATGCCGTTGGCGAGGGTGGCCTCACTTACCAGGGCCCCGACGGTGAGTTGCGCCTGAGTACTCCCGACGCCCCGCTGGTGGCACCGGGACGACCCAACCTGCTCGATGCCGACCCGCCCGTACCCGACATGTCCGGTGGCTGGCACATACTGCTGGCCGACAACTGCTGGGGTACCAATTTCCCCATGTGGATCGAAGGCCCAGCCCGCTACCGGGTCACAATGTCCGCAGCCGTGACCTCGGGACCTGATCTTGGGTCATGACCTTGGGACATCTCAGGTCAGGTCGGACAGTTCGGACAGGGCGGCGCGCACGCCGGGGGTCTCGGCGCCGATGGTGGTGCTGTCTCCATGGCCGGTGTGCACCACCGTGTCGGCGGGAAGGGGGAGCAGTCGATCGGCGATGCTTCCCAAGATGGTCGGCCGGTCCGAGAACGACCGTCCCGTCGCCCCTGGACCCCCGTTGAACAGAGTGTCACCCGAGAACAGGACCCCGTCGGCCTCGCTGTAGAGGCAGCACCCGCCCGGGCTGTGGCCCGGTGTGTGCAGGACTGTGAGCGTGGTGCCGCCGACCTCGATCAGTTGGCCATCGGCCAGGGTGGCATCGGCGGGCCGATCCGGGTTGACCACCTGCCACAACATGGCGTCGTCGGGGTGCAGCCACAACGGACCGCCGGTGGCGTCGGCCAAGGCCACCGCGGCGTTGATGTGGTCGTTGTGGCCGTGGGTGCACACGATGGCCACCACCCGTCGGCCGTCGATGGCTTCCACGATGGGATGGTGGTCGTGGGCGGCGTCGACCACCACCACCTCGGCGTCGTCGCCGATCAGCCAGATGTTGTTGTCGACCTCGAAGTCCTGACCGTCAAGGGAGAACGTGCCCGAGGTGACCACCCGTTCGATCCGGGCCGTCATGACCGGGCCTCGCAGTCGATGACCACCACAGACCGGAGGACCTCGCCCCGTTCCATGCGGTGGAACGCCTCCTCCACGCCGTCCAGGCCGATGGTCTCGCTCACGAAGCGGTCCAGGTCCAGGCGGCCCTGGAGGTAGAGGTCGACCAGCATCGGGAAATCCCGAGACGGCAGGCAATCTCCGTACCAGCTCGGCTTCAGCCGGCCGCCTCGACCGAAGAAGTCGATCATGGGGAGATCGAGACGCATCTCAGGGTTGGGGACCCCGACCTGAACAACGGTTCCGGCCAGGTCCCGGGCGTAGAACGCCTGCTCGAACACCTTGGGGTTGCCGACGGCTTCGATGCACACGTCGGCGCCGTTGCCGTCGGTCAGGTCCCGGATCGCCTCCACCGGGTCGACCTCGGACGCGTTGACGACGTGGGTGGCCCCGAACTCGGTGGCCAGGTCCAGCTTTCGGGCGTCGAGGTCGACGGCGATCACCTTCGACGCCCCCATCAGGCGGGCCCCGGCGATGGCGGCGTCGCCGACCCCGCCACAGCCGAACACGGCCACGCTGTCACCCAAGCCGACCTCTCCGGTGAACATGGCCGCACCCAGGCCGGCCATGACCCCGCAACCCAACAGACCGACCGCCTCGGGCCGCGCCGATGGGTCCACCTTGGTGGCCTGACCGGCGGCGACCAAGGTCTTCTCGGCGAAGGCACCGATGCCCAACGCCGGTGACAGCTCGACGCCGTCCAAGGTCATCTTGTTGGTGGCGTTGTGGGTGGCGAAGCAGTACTGGGGCCGGCCCCGCTTGCAGGCTCGGCAGTCCCCGCACACCGCCCGCCAGTTGAGGACCACGAAATCTCCCGGCACCAGGTCTACGACGTCGGGCCCCACCGATTCGATGATCCCGGCCGCTTCATGGCCGAGCAGGAACGGGAAGTCATCGTTGATCCCACCCTCTCGGTAGTGGAGGTCGGTGTGACACACCCCGCAGGCCTGGACCTTCACCACCACCTCGCCGGGACCGGGATCGGGCACCTCGATTGTGACCACCTCGACCGGAGCCCCCTTGGCTCGGGCCACCACCGCTTTCACCTGCTGTGCCATCTCATCCCCTTCGAGTACCTGGTGAATTGGTCACGTCTCGCCCCGGTCACGGTTGGCTGCCTTGCTGTACAGGGCTTCAGCCGTTCCGTGCTCGGTGAGTCGGCTCACCTTTCGGCTCGCCCACGTGTAGTCGAACTGCGGATGGATCACCCGCAGCGGGGACCGACCATAGGTCGTCGACGGTGCGGTCGTGGCCCGTCCGCCCGCTTGTTTGCGTCAAAAGTCACTCGATGGTGTTTGCGCTAAATGAAGGACCTTGGCAGCGGCCGGCGGGCATGTTCACCATGAGGCGCCCGCCACCTCAGGAAGCCCAATGTCTCAGCTCTGGACCTCGCCGACCGCGTCCACCCCAACTTCCACCCAAACAGCCACCTCGACCGCCGATCCGAACCAGACCCGACTATCCGCTGTCGACATGTCGGCCCGGGGTGGCCAGCGCAGTCGGGTGCTGGCCGTGGTCCTGGCGGCGGTCTCGATCGGTCTCGTGGGGGCGATGGCCGTGATCCCACCTTCGCTGAGCCAGGCCGATGGTGCCATCACCGGGGGCTCGTGCGCCCCCGGCGTGGGAGTGACCGTGGTCGTCGACTTCACCAGCCTTCCCGGTGGGGTGGTGGTGGGCTGCGCCCCCGGCCAGCAGGCCTCCGGTTTCGCGGCGCTCACCGCCGCCGGCTTCACCACCGGCTTCGAAGGCGGCCCGGGCATGGCCTGCACCATCAACGGCCAACCCGCCGAGGGCTACCCGTACTGCTGGACCACCGGCGGCTATTGGTCGTATTGGAAGAAGGCCCGAGGCGGGTCGTGGGGCTTCAGCCCGACCGGCGGTGCGGCCGGCCCCATCCCCGTCGACGCCATCGAAGGGTGGTCCTGGGCCGGTGGGTTCAAATCCACTGCCCCCGGCGCTGACGAGGTGACGGCCCCACCCACAACCACGACCACCACAACGACCACGACCACCACAACGACCACGACCACCACAACGACCACGACCACGGTTCCCCAGGGCACCGTGACCGGATCCACGGTGCCGTCCACCACCACGAGCACACCTGGACCCGAGACTTCAGCTCCCGGATCCAGCGTTCCCGGAACCAGCGTTCCCGGAACCACTGGCCCCGGATCCACCGATCCGCAGTCCACCACCACGGTCGGTACCGGCTCGACCCAACCTGGCGGCCGACCTCCGAGCGCTGGTGGCGTGAGCGGTGGTTCCACCGGTGGCCGGCCGCTGCCTCGCACCGGGTCGGACACTCAGACCTCGACGGCGCTGGCCGTCGCCGCGGTGGCAGCCGGCGGGGCGGCCCTAGCCATGGCCACCCGCCTCCGGATGACGCACCGCTAACGGGCCCAAGGCCTGTCATTCCCAGTGGCCGAACCCTCGGCCACCCCGTACCCCACAAGGAGCAAACCCCCCATGTCCACCCGTCGAACCGTCGCAACCCTTGGTGCCGCAACCGTCCTGGCCGCGGGTCTCGGTGGCTGCCGCATCACCGGCTGGAGCGATACCCCGTCCCACGCGGTCGCCGCCACCGCCGCCACCTGGTTGGCCGGGCAGCAACTGCCCGACGGAAGCTTCGAGGTAGCCGGCTTCCCCGGGTTCGAAACCGCAGACGCCGTCATCGCCATCGCCGAGAACGCCCAGACCGACGGCTCCTGGAACCAGGCCCTGGCCCTCAGCGCGGTTCAGGCCACCCAGAACAACGGCAACGACCCACTCGACGCCCTCGACGATCAGGCCGACGGCACCCTCAACGCCGGCTCCGCAGCGAAGATCACCGCGCTGGTGGCCCTGCCCCTCGGTCTGTCGCCCACAGCGTTCGACCCTCAAGGTGACGGGGCCCGTGACCTGATCGCGGTCATCGATTCGGGCCTTCAGCCCAACGGGTCATACGGCGCCTTCGGAGCAACCCTCATGTCTGCCATCGCCAAGAAGGCATCGGGCGGATCCGTGCCTGCCACCACCTTGGCCTACATCCGTGCGGCCCAGAAGGCCGATGGAAGTTGGGACTACCTGGGTGACCCATCGGGTACCGGAACCGACGTGGACACCACGTCTCAGGCCATCATCGCCCTTGGCGCGGCCGGGCTCGACGACACCGATGCCGACGTGGCCGACGGCCTCGACTTCCTGGCCAACCAGCAGAGCGCCAGCGGAGCGTGGCAGGCCTACGGCACCGATGACCCCAATGCCACGGCCATGGCCACCATGGCCATCACCGGCGCTGGCCACAACCCGCTCAGCGCGTGCTGGCGGAACAAGTTCGCCCCGGCCAAGTCCGGTGATCCCTATGTGTCGCCCACGACATGGTTGGCCAGCCAGCAAGCCATAGATGGTCACATCACCAGCCCCAACGACGGCTGGGGTCTCAACACCTACGCCACCTCGCAGGCCATTCAGGCCCTCCGTCGCCAGTGGATGCCCGCTACCGCCATCTCGGCCCGACCCTGCTGATCGCGGCGGCGAGAGCCGACTGCATCTCCGAGCTGGCGGGCTCGGCGTGATCGCGACCCGGTGGTGTCCCCTACGCCACCGGGTCGCTTCCGTTGGCGCCCGAATTCGCCCGGGTGGGTCGGCTCGCCTGTTCGCTCGCCTCCTTGGCGGGCATGGATTGGAGGGCGGAGAGCCATCGCCCCTAGGTTCGGTCCGCCTGGTGTAGGGAATCCGGTTCGAATCCGGAGCGGTCCCGCCACTGTGACCCCGACGACCGACTTGCCGGGGAAGCCAGACACCTCCCGGGCCCGTGGGCACCGCGTCCACGGCCACGAGGATGGAGGTCTCATGGACTCAGGCGTTGCGTCGGAACTCAACCTGAAGCAGGTGGCCAACCTGCTCGACGTCCACTACATGACCGCCTACCGCTACGTGCGATCGGGGCGCCTGCCGGCCCGTCGGGTCGGTACCGCGTGGGTGGTGGACGCAGACGACGTGGCCGCTCTGCTCACCCCCTCGGCCACGGGCGACGAATCCGACCTGGTACGCCGCCTCCGAGACCGACTCATCGAGGCCGACGAACCCGGTGCCTGGCTGGTCGTCGAATCCGCCCTGGTGGCGGGGTGGGAGCCAGAGTCGGTGCTGGTCGATCTGGTGGCCCGGGCCGTGTATGCCACCGACGATCCCTCCGACCTGGCCTCGTCTCGCCTGGCGGTGGTGTCGGGCACCCGCATGTCGGCTCTGCTGACTGCCCGGTTCCGGCGTCGGGGTCGCACCCGAGGATCGGTGGTGGTGGGGGCACCAGCGGGCGAGAGCCACGGCTTCGGGCTCACCGTCATCGCCGACGTGTTGCGTCTCAGGAACTTCACCGTTCTCGACCTCGGCACCGATGTCCCCGCGGCCGTGTTCGTGGCCGCTGCCGAGCGGGCGGATCGCTTGACCGCCGTCTGCGTCGGAGTGACGCACGCGCCCCATCTCGACGATGCCCGAGATGTGGTCACCACCCTCAAGTCGAGGTTGGAGACGACCACCGTGCTGGCCGGCGGTCAGGCTGTGGCCAGCCCGGAGATTGCCGAATTGAGCGGCGCCGATGGCTGGGCTGCCGACGCCCGCGGTCTGGCTGAGTTGATCGAGGGCCTCGTGCCCAAACCCACCCGCCAACCCGTGACTGCGTAGATCAGGCCACTACGAAGTTGACCATCTTGGCGGGTACCGCGATCACCTTGCGGACCGTCGCCCCATCCAACAGGGCCGCGACCTTGTCATCGGCCCGGGCCGCCGCCTCCAGAGCGGCAGCATCGGCATCAGCGGGAACCGTGATGCGGGACCGCACCTTCCCGTTGACCGAAACCGGAACCTCGACTGTGTCATCGACCAGCCACGACGGAACTGCCACCGGGAAGGGTTCGTAGGCCAGCGACGTGGGATGTCCCAGCCGGGCCCACAGCTCCTCGGCCACATGCGGGGCTACGGGGGCCAACAGCAGGGCCAGAGGCTCGGCCACGGCCCGGGGCACGCCACTATCGGGGAAGGCGGAGGTGAGGTGGTTGGTGAGCTCGGTGATCCGGGCGATCGAGGTGTTGAACCGCAACGTCTCCATACCCTCGCGCACAGCGTCGATGGCCCGGTGCAAGGCCCGAGTGGTGGCCTCGTCGGGATCGCCGTTACCTACGCGCAGATCCCCGGACTCTTCGTCCACGAACAACCGCCACACCCGCTGGAGCAGGCGGTACATGCCCACCACCGCCGTCGTGTCCCAGGGGCGGCTGACATCCAGCGGTCCACTGAACATCTCATAGAGCCGCAGCGTGTCGGCTCCGTAACGCTCACACATCTCGTCGGGAGCCACCGCGTTCTTCAGCGACTTGCCCATCTTCCCCAGTTCCCGCCGCACCTCCGCGTCGCCCAGGAACCAACGACCGTCCCGTTCGGTCACCTCGGATGCCTCCACGTAGAACTCGCGGTCGTCCAAGTAGGCGTAGGCCTGGATCATGCCCTGGTTGAACAGGCGTCGGAAAGGCTCACGAGAGGACACATGGCCCAGGTCGAACAGCACCTTGTGCCAGAAACGGGCGTAGAGCAGGTGGAGCACGGCGTGCTCGACCCCGCCCACGTACAGGTCGGTGCCGCCGCAATCGTCGTCGTCGGTCGGCCCCATCCAGTAGCGCTCGTTGACCGGGTCCACGAACGACTCGGAGTTGGCAGGATCGCAATAGCGCAGCTCGTACCAGCACGACCCGGCCCAGTTGGGCATGGTGTTGACCTCGCGCCGGTAGGCCTGGGGCCCGTCACCGTCGCCCAGATCCACGGTGACAGTGGTCCAATCATCCACCCGACCCAGCGGCGGCTCGGGCTCGGAGTCCTCGTCATCTGAGGTTCGGGGAGTGAAGTCCTCCATGGGGGGCAGTACCACCGGCAACGCCGAGGCGGGCAGGGCCCGAGGCTCACCATCGTCACCGAACACGATCGGAAACGGCTCCCCCCAGTAGCGCTGACGACTGAACAACCAGTCCCGCAACTTGAACTGCACCGTTCCCGTGCCCAGGCCAGCCGACTCCAGCCAGGCGGTGATGGCGGCCTTGGCCTCGGCCACCGCCAGGCCGTCGAGGCTCACATCGGAGTTGGCCGAGTTGGTGGCCACCCCGTCACCGGTGAAGGCCAGCGGCCACGTCCCGGCCGGAGCGCCGGCCTCAACCCCGTTCTCGGCTCGCCACGCGTCGGTGGGGGAGACGACCTCCACGATGTCTAGGTCGAAGGCTCGGGCGAAGTCGAAGTCTCGTTGGTCGTGGGCGGGAACGGCCATGATCGCCCCGGTGCCGTAACCCATGAGCACGTAGTCGGCAACGAAGACCGGGACAGGTTCGCCGTTGACCGGGTTGGTGGCGAACGAGCCGGTGAAGACCCCGGTCTTGTCCTTGGCGTCGGCTTGGCGATCCAGATCCGAACGGTTGCGGGCCACGGCCACATAGGCCTCCACCGCCTCGGCCGGGGTGGCGGCACCGCCGGTCCACGACGGCGAGGTGCCCTCCGGCCAAGCCGAAGCGGTGAGCCCTCCGACAAGGGGGTGCTCGGGTGCCACCACCATGTAGGTGGCGCCGAACAAGGTGTCGGGCCGGGTGGTGAACACCTCCAGCGGACCAGCCGGGGTGGAGAACGTGACCTGGGCGCCGGTGGAGCGGCCTATCCAGTTGCGTTGTTGGGTCTTGATGGCCTCGGACCAGTCCAACAGCTCCAGATCGTCGATGAGGCGGTCGGCGTAGGCGGTGATGCGCAGCATCCACTGCTTCATGGGGCGCCGGAACACCAAGAAGTTTCCCCGCTCGCTGCGCCCGTCGGCGGTGACCTCCTCGTTGGACAGCACCGTTCCCAGACCCGGGCACCAGTTCACCGGCACTTCAGCCAGGTAGGCCAGACGGTGGGCGTTGAGCACGGCCCTCCGTCCGGTCGCATCGAGGTCGCTCCAGGAGCGGCCGCTCGGGTTGGTGCCGGGATCGGGCTGACGGGTGCCGGCATCGAGTTCGGCTTCCAGCTCGCTCACCGGACGGGCCCGGCCGCCGTCGTCGGCGGCGGTGTCGTACCAGGAGTTGAAGAGCTGGAGGAAGATCCACTGGGTCCAGCGGTAGTAGTCCTCGTCGGTGGTGGAGATGGACCGCCGCGGGTCGTGGGCCAGCCCCAGGCGCCGGAGCTGACGACGCATGTTGGCGATGTTGGTCTCGGTGGTGACCCGGGGATGGGTGTTGGTCTGTAGGGCGTACTGCTCTGCGGGCAGACCGAAGGCGTCGTAGCCCATGGTGTGCATCACGTTGTGGCCGGTCATGCGCAGATACCGGGCGTACACGTCGGTGCCGATGAAGCCGAACGGGTGGCCCACGTGCAGGCCAACCCCCGACGGGTACGGGAACATGTCGAGCACGTAGCGCTTGGGGCGGTCGGCCACAGCCTCGAAGCCCTCGCTCAACGCTCCCACCGGGTTGGGGGTGTGGAAGGTGCCCTCGGCCTCCCAACGATCCTGCCAGCGGGCCTCGATGGTGGCGGCCATGGATGCGTCGTAGCGGTGAGCGGGCTGGTCGGTGGGAGAGCGGTCGGCCATGGTCGATGACGGTACCCGTCCGCCTCCGCGGCCTCCGAACGGGAGCGGGCCGGGGTCAGGCGCGCCACGGTCTCGGTGGTCAGGTCCCGCCTGGGTCCCGACCCCTGACCCGGCCGATCAGATCCATAGCCACGGGCACCGGATCGGCATCGAAGCGAACCCTGAAGGCATGGATCTGAGTCCACCCAAGTGCATCCAGCGCGAGGTGACGGGCGATGTGGGCGTCGACGCCATCAGGATGGACCGAGGTGGCAACAGCCACGGCGTCGACACCGTCACCCACCACCAGGTCCACCGTCCAGCGTCCTACCGGGTAATCGATCCGTACCACCACCCCGGCATCGATGATCACCTCTGCTAGCTGGTTCCGCCACTTCTGCGCCTGTCCCGACGCGGTCCCACTGCCGCCGCAGCCCGCGACGGCGGGGGGAGGGGTGACCGCCCAACGCAGGTAGTCCGCGAAGAGACCAGCGGGTGGGTCCTCGGCGGTGGCCAAAGCAACCAGGTGCTCGCGGGCCCGGGTGACCAGAACGTTGAACAGGTTCGGATCCTCCAGAAACGCTCGGCTGCGGCTGGCTGTCGCCTCGACTCCGAACGATGCCACCACCGCGTCGCATTCGCGCCCCTGGAACCCGTGAACCGTACCCACCTTCAGTCGACCCGACGTCACCAGGTTCTCGAACTCGGGCCGGTCCAGGCCCGCCTCCAAGGCGTCGACCTGAGCCCGATATGGGCTGATCAGGCCCAACGACCACGACGGATGAGAGCGGGCCAGGTCAAGGATCGACACCAATGCCGCATCGACCTCGGCCTGGTTGACCCCATCCGTTCTGGACCCCGCGACCCTCTGTAACACGATGGCAAGTCGAGTCTCGTTGGCGGGGTGGCGGGTAGCGATCGTGAGCCGATCCCCGTAGAACCGCTCAGCCGAGAAGCCAATTAGGTGCGGAACCGAGCGGAAGTGCTCGTCCAGAAAGGTCACCGCTGCCACCCCCGCGGCTAGATCGAAGGCGCTCATCCGTCGCACGTCGAGGCGATCCACGGGCAGGAGGACCGTCGGAGTAGTGGAGGGCACCTCGGACCCGGTGGCCGGCAGGGGCGTGGCGGTCGCGGGATCGGTGGCGGCGATGGCGGCTGATACCGCCTCGTCGGACAGGAACGACACGAACCGAAGCTGGCGGGGATCTCCGACCACGACCAGGCGTCGAGCCCTCAACAGGGCCGCCGCACCCGACACCTGATCGATCTGGGATGCCTCATCCAAGATCACCAGATCGAACTCACCGGCACGCGGCGGAAGCAGGCCCTCGATCTGATCCAGCGTGCCTACCCACAGCGGCAGCGCCCGGGTGAGGGTGGCCACGTCCACACCCAGTAGATGAGCCCTACGCCCCGCCCGCCCCGCTCGCAGAGCGGTGGCCAGCGCCGCTACCTCCCTTCGTTCGTCGGGGCCAGGTCGACTGGTCACTTCCTCGGCCAAGGCCTCGGCCCAAGCCTTTCGGTGGGCGGCTGTGGCCTCGACCAGCGCGGCCCAACGCTGCTCGTCGAGTGCCTCGTTGCCGACGCGGGCCCGTGCCGCCCGGTCGCGTAGGGCGGCGACACGAACGGCCTCGAGAACTTCAGCTAGCGCGGTGGCGGTATCAGCGCCCACCAGGCTCCGGAAACGGGCTTCGGCCCGCCGACGCCTCCATCCCGCCAGAAGGCGCCGGGGTCGGTCGATGGCATGGGCCAACTGCTGGGCCTCGGTGGGGTCACAACCGTCATCGGTCTCGAACAGCCGGGGCGCGGCCAACGATCGGGTGGTGAGGTTCAACAGTTCCTCGGCCCAGTGCTGAGCATCGATCACCAGGTCGAGCTCACCCGCCACGGCCGCCCTGATCTGACGTTGGCGGCCGTCGGCATCAACGGCCCGGTGGCGGCCAATAGGGGTATTCACGGCCCCCAGCCCATCGGCCAGCTTGGCCGCCAACGCGCCAGCCTGGCGACCACCCCCGAACAACACGGGCGTCGGTCCACCCATCTCGTCGAGAAGACCGGCCACCACCTCGGCCGCGGTGACGGATCGGGTGGCCACCAACACCGACTCTCCCCGGGCCACCGCGTCGAGCGCCACCGCCGCGGCGGTGTGGCTCTTCCCAGTTCCGGGAGGACCCGACACCACCGTCACCCCCGCCGTGCGGGACCGGTAGACCACCTCGGCTTGCGCCGTAGTGAGGGGCACGGGTGGCAGGCGATCGACGCTATCGGCAGCCTCCGGATCGGTCTCTGCTGGGGGATCGGGACGAGGCGCGTACAGCGACGCGAAAGCTGTATCTGCAACCGCTGGTGTCATCGCCCAACCCCGCAGTGCATCACGGGGTCGGCCCGGATCCAGGGGAACGTCCGCGTAGGCTCCGAATCCGGTGACCGCGACCAGCCCGGCGTCACGGCCCCGCGCCACGGTGCGTGGATCGGTACCTGGACCAAGCATTTCGGTTACCGGCGGCAGTCTCGATGCAGCGATCACGGCGTCGACCCAGGCCCGAAGGTTGGTCAGGCGGGACATCAGCTCGGGAGCTATGTCATCGGCGAGCACCCCACCGCCCCACTCGATTGAGCTCTCCAGGCCCGCCCCGTCTTCAGCCAATGGCCACAGGTCCCACGGTCCCACACCCTTGATCGAAACCTTCCGTTGCCACAGCCTTTCGTCACGAAGCCAGCTCCCAGCCGCAGGGCCGACGGCTTGGCCGAGTGGATCGTTGATGGTCAACGGGCGAGAAACGAGTGGCAGGCATAGATGTCGCTCGGCACCATCTATCTCGGCGGTGCCGGCGATCCACAACCAACCCAGTCGAAGGTCGGTCGACTCGGGGTTGACTGCGTCATAGCGGTGCAGTGCCCTCAGTGCCGGGGTCAGAGGTCGGACCAGGCTCTCGGGTTCGGGCGTGAAGGTGTCCTCCGCCCGGCCGGAAAAGCCAAGCCAGGCCATCGGCGGGTCCGCAGGCCTGGTCACATCGAAGCGGGGAAGCCGACGGTCCGGTGCCAGGCGGGCCAACACCTCCAGAACCTGCCTGACGGTGGCGTCGCGCCCGTCTCGGGACGTGCCGGTCATGGCTGCTGGTGGTTCCCGTCGGATTCGGTTAGTAGCGCATTCGTTGGCGGATGTCGGTCCACTGGTTGCCGATCACGTCGTTCATCTCCGAGATGACCGCACCCTCGGCCTTGTAGATGTCGTCTAGTGAGACCACGCCTAGCACTGCGCCCTGTTCGTCGACCACGGGCAGGCGTCTACATTGGCGGGTGGCCATCTGTCGGACGGCATCGAGGGTGGAGGCATGGGTGGCAACCGACGCGACCTCGCGCGTCATCACCTCGGACACCTTCGTGTCGGGCGCCATCTCCCGGCCCACCGCCCGGACCGCGATGTCCCGGTCGGTGAGGATGCCCGTGACGGTTCGCTCGTCATCGATCACGACCACGCAGCCGATCCCGTGCTCGGACATCGTGCGGGCCGCTTGGCTCAGCGGTGCCGACTCGGGGCAGGTGACGGGCGGTACCGAGGCGACCTTCATCAGTTCGGAGGGCATGTGGGCACCGTATCGCCATGGCGGTGTGGGTGCTTCACATCCTCGGCCCTGCACCCGCCGACGTGGACACGCTTGTGCCTCTGGGGTGGACCGGTGACAGAGAGATGACCGAATGCCCTGTCGAGGCCCCCTGATCTCGGGGCATCATCGGAGCCAGCGAATGGGCCTGACGAGAGGAGCGATCATGCAGGTTGACCGCAGGAGCGGACTCGAGATCATCGATCAAGGCGAGTGCATGGCCCTTCTCGAGCAACACGTGCTTGGGCGTATTGCGGTGGTGGAAGGCGGGGCTCCGATCATCTTCCCGGTCAATTACGCCATGATCGGGCACCGGGTGGTGGTCCTTACCGCTCCCGGCGCCAAGGTCGATGCCGTCCACCGTTCGGTCTGTTTCGAGGTGGACGACTACGACCGAGCCGGTCGCAGCGGTTGGAGCGTCGTGGTTCGGGGTCAGCTCTTCGAAGCACTTCCGAACGAGGTTGCCCGGTGGGAGGCCGCGGGCCTACTGCCCAAGCCGTGGGCCGAGGGCGAGAAGGGTCACGTCCTCGGGATCGAGCCGGCGACGGTGTCAGGACGACGGATCCACCCGACGTCGTTGTTTGCCGAGCCGAGCTGAACCAATTCGCCTGTCTTTTGTCGCCTCGATCGCCGTCGCCGTCGCCGTCGCCGTGACTCGTCGAGGAGACCGACGGTCAGGACGATCCGGTGAGGTGGCGGGTGACCAGGTTGGGATCGGCATCGATGTCACGGTCACGGAACAGCAGCGGTCGGACAGCCTTGGCGGCGTAGGCCCTGGTGCCATCGGCGTGATGGTCTGACCGCGGGTCGCCGCTCTGGCCGTAGGCCAGGAGCCCCATCCCGCGAGGTCCGTCGTCGGTGAGTTCAACCGCCATCAGAAAGCTGGTGCCATAGGTGCAGCGATAGCCGCCGTGAGCCAAACCGGTGCGCGCCGTCCGGTCTCCGATGGGGGCCAGGGGAGGGTGGCCCGGTTCCAAGCTTGCCGTGCTCAACGACCCGACCGGGGCCAAGATGTTGGTGACGCCGTCGGCCTCGCCGCCCCCGTGCACCGGCACTCGCTCGGTTCCTCGCTGTGCCCACTGAACATCGCCCAACTGGGCGTCGATGGCCACCCCGGCATGGTCCAGGTGGGTCACCGCTGCGGCCACCGCCAAGGCGACGGGGTCGAAGCCCGCCACCTCGGGGGCCAGGCCGTTGGGGGTGGCGATCGGATCGGACTGGTCCCACGGATGAGCGAACAGGGCACCACCGTTGCGGATGTCGGCCACGGTGAACCCGGCCATGAACTCCCGCCACAACGTCGCCCCCACCGAGTCCAGGTCGAAACGCCCGTCCCATGCCTCTAGCACCTCGGCGGCCGCCGTCAGGTCGACTTCGCCACCTTCGGTCGGGAAGGTCGCCACCGAGCGGCACCGTGCGACCACCTCTGCGCGCAACAGTTCCGCGCTCAGGCTCTCGTTGTCCAACAAGGCGTCGAGCACCGAGGTCACCGTCAGATCACCGGATTCGGCTAGGCGTTGCACCACGCGGGTGTTCTGGCGGGTGCGCAACGTCCGGGCCGTGCGCTCGAAACCGTGGAACACCGAGTAGCCCTCCAACGGCTGGGCGGGGTTGGTCAGCCAGTGTGAATCGTTGGCGTTCACCACGAAGTCCCGGCGTTCGATCTGAGGCAGGTGGGGGTGGCCGATCACGCCGGTCCGGTTGGCGCTGGGGTCGTCGAGCCAGTCGTCGTCGGGGTCGCTGCCGTCGAGCAGCGGAACCCGGTTGTCGTAGAGCAACGAAGCGATCGGGTCTTCGGTGATGCGCACCCGGAACCGGGCCTGGGCGCTCAGCGACAGGTTCGGGGTGGCAGATGCATCGATGTACCAGGCTCGTCCGGTCCGATCTGCGGCCAACGTGTTGACCCACGGCATGCCCTGGACCCGGGCGTAGGACGATTGGAAGTCATCCATGTCGCTGGCCCGGCACATGGACAAGAACTGCTCGAGCATCGAGGTGTTGTCGATGTTGGCGTCCCGGTAGGTGAAGCCGATCTCTAGGCCCCAACCGATAAGGGGCAGGTTCACCATCGGGCCGATGTGGCTCGACCACAGGGTGCGCTCCACCTCTAGGACCTCACCGTCAACGGTGGCCGACACCGTGTAGTTGGTCGGTGTCATCTCCCTGGTGTCGTCGCCGTAGCGGTAGGAGGTGGGTGACCCCGATACCAGGTCCAGGCGCGAGAGGGTGAAGCGGTTGCCAGCCGAGAAGGTGTGGCACCAGCCGACGTTCTCGTTGAACCCCATCTGGACGCCGGGCGCGCCCAACAACGACACGCCGTAAACGTCGAGCTCCCCGGGGATCGTCAGGTGGCACTCCCAGAATCGGCCTTCGCCACCCCATGGGAAGTGGGGGTTGGCCATGACCAGCCCATGGCCCGACGCGGTGGCCTCGCCTCCGAACGCCCATCCGTTGCTGGCAGCGCCTGGTTCGGCGCTGCCCAGCGCCGAAATGGGAGACGGAGGATGGGGACCGTCGGGACCGGGCGCTACGGCCCGACCCAGGATCTGTACCAAGTTTCGGCCGCTACCCAGCAGACCAACGTCACCGAGGTAGGCGTAGAGATCGAGCTCGTCTATGGGGTTCACCCACGACGCCCCGCACACCACCGGGGCAGCAGGTCTTGATCGGTGGCTTCGGCGAGCCAGGCGTTGTAGCCAGCGGTGTAGCCGCGAACCAGGTCACGGATGTAGAGGGGTTGCGCCTCGCGCAGGGCTGGGGCCCGCTCGGCCAACCCCAGCACCCGATAGCCGAAGTCGCTGGCCAGGTGCTGGTCCTCCACCCCCGGACCCAGGTGTAGGGCCCGTTCGCCCCGGACCTTCACGATCTGGTCGGCGATGGTGGGGAGGTGGTCGCGGGCACAGGCCCAGCCCTGGCCGAAGCCAAGGCTGGCCCAGTCCGCGGCCCGGATGTGGGCCACGCCGTGGGTGGTCCAGCGGATGTCGGCATCGAACATGGGGGAAAGCTAGTGCCGAGGCCAGTTCGCCTTCCCGCTGCCCTCACGTGGCATTCCCGTGGTCTACGAGTATCTTCGCCTGACCTTCGCCTGGCCTACGAGTGACCTTCGGCTGGCCGACCCGCCGAGTGCCCAACCCTTGCCGATCAGGGTTCATGCGGACCGATCGGGCCAGGTGGTCTGATCCGGCCAGATGGTCTGACCGGTCACGTGGACTGATCCGGCCAGGTGGTCTGACCGGTCACGTGGACTGATGCGGTCACGTGGACTGATCCGGTTACGTGGACTGATGCGGTCACGTGGACTGTCCGGTCAGGCGGGTGGATCGGGATCGTCGTCTTCGGTGGGTGGCCGGCGCCTGGTGGGGGGAGGGCGTCTGCCGGGGCGTTGGTGGTTGTGGCTGGGGCACAGGAGGCGGCCGTTCTCGACGCTGGTGGTGCCGCCGTCGCAGTGTCCAGTGATGTGGTCCACGTGGCAGTACTCGGCGGGTTCGTCACAGGTCGGATGTTGACAGTGGCGGTCCCTGACCTCGACAGCTCGTCTCCAGCCGCCGGTGAAGAACCTTTGGGGGCTGGTGATGTTGACGGGCTGGTCTGTCGGTGAGAAGACGATCCGCTCGAAGTCAGCTCGGAATAGGAGCTGTGCGACCTCGAGCCGGTTTAGGACCAGCCCGTTGAAGGTCTCCCGGATGGGACCCAACAGCTCACCGGCGGATACGACCACGGTGATGAGGGGTCGTGGTCGCTGGGCATCGACGGGAGTGGCGGCGGCTCGGGTGGCCATCTCGACCAGGGCGTCGGCGTTTCGTTGGGCCGAGGTGCGCAACTGCTGGGCGGCGCGGGTGATCTCCGCGGGGTCGGCATTGGGCCCCAGCGTGGCGCGGGCGGAGGCCAGGTCGGCCTCCCACAGCTCGTGGTTGATGCGTTCCCAGGTGTCGGCCACGATCTGGCCCGAGACCTTGTCGAGGCTGCCCAGGAGCTCCCACCGATCCCCGACCTGTGTGGCGCGAGCGTTGCGATGGGCCCGTTGTCTCTTGTCTCGCCTGGCCAGGTCATCGGGGTTGGAGGGGTCGCTGTGAGCATCGTCTGACGCGGTCTCGAACATGGCGACGGTCCGCTCGAAGGTGGCCCAGTCTGCGTTGATGGCCACGGTCACCAGTTCCTTCTCTACGGCAGCGAAGTCGGCGGCACGTTCGGGGGTGGCGGCGCGGGTGAGTCGTTCTACGTGGTCGGTGGAGATCTCGCCGTTTCGCCACGCCCCCGACACGTGGGACATGGCCCGAGTTGCCCGGGCTGTGTGCACGGCTCGACTGGCGGTCTGCTTGCGGCAGCCGACGTCTCGGCCCAGGCGGGCGCCGGGCGCCTTGGACCCGTCATTGGCCCACAGAACCCGAGCGTCCCAGCGGGCCACAAATCCGGCCGTCACCGAGTCCAGCATCGAGGGCAACCGCATCAACCCGACAACCGTGTTGGTCAGGGTTTCGTCGTCTACGCCTTCAGGGCCTTCTATCGCCTCGATCGCCTCGGCCAGTTCGGCGGCCAGTCCGCACAGAGGGCCCGAGGACCGTTCTGCGTTGTCCCACATGCCTCGTCCAAAGGAGGTGCGATCGTGGACTTGGCCGGGTTGCGGAGTCTGCCCTGCGCCGGGTGAGCCCGGCCCCAATATCTGGCCCGTGCTCCGTGGGGACTTAGAGCTGTGTCTGGGCTGGGGGTCTGGTTCCGTTGTGGGGTCGGGTGCTCCAGGGGGACAGCTAGCTCCGAACTCCCAGACGCCTCGGATCGAGCCGGTGCTCTCACCGATCGACGGTTCCTGGTGGGGCGCCTCGTGATCGTCGTGCTCC
Organism: Microthrixaceae bacterium; assembly: GCA_016702505.1. Lineage (NCBI taxonomy): Bacteria > Bacillati > Actinomycetota > Acidimicrobiia > Acidimicrobiales > Microthrixaceae > Microthrixaceae bacterium. The sequence goes on along the minus strand of JADJDU010000011.1, from coordinate 50,598 downwards.
ATGTCCACCATGATCCCCAGGCCATGTGACAAAAAGCAATGCAAACACTTGATCGATCTCAAAAAATAATGAGAATTACGAACAGTGGCCGAGTGCTGTCGCTGAGTGACCGTGTCGGACCAGGGAGGCCGATCGGTGTGCCTATGGGTCAGCTCGCCTGGCAGCGCGTTTCCTAGGAGTGCCGGTCAAACGGTTCGTGGTCCTGTCGGTGGACCTACCCGTCGGATTCGTCGACGTCGTCGTAGTCATCGTCGTAGTCATCGTCGTCCAGCCAGTCCTCGTCTGGGCCGTAGGTGGCTTCGCGGAGGATCTTCTCGTCGGCTTCGATGGCGATGCGGCGGCGGCGCGGCGACGCGGTTGAGTAGTTGGCGATGGCGGTGGGGAAGCGCTCGGCGATCATGGCGGCCACCGCATCCCGTTCGGCCATGGTCCGGGTGACGGCCAAGACACTCAGATGGCGCAAGGCATCGGCGAGGTCGGGGCCGGGGTCCTCGACCAGATCCACCTCGTCGGCGACTCCGGTGTCGATGAGATCCACTTCGACTACGTCACCATCGTTCGCGTCGTTGTCGAAGTCGGCCTCGCCATCGTCAGCCTCGTCATCGAGGCCGGCCTCGTCGTCGTCGAAGTGGTCGCTGGGCCGGATCAAGTGGAGCCAACCCCTGTCGCGGTCGGGTCCGGACCACGTCCAACTGATGGGTACGACGGCATCGGCCTCGGCCACCTCGTCCAACACGGCTCGGACCGCGTCCTCGTCGTCATCGGGAAAGGACCAGCTCTGGGCGCAGAACACCACCGGCCGACCCAGGTCGCTCAACTCGGGAACGACGTGGATTCCAGCCACTATCTGGTAGCGAGCCAGCGCCACCGCCGGATCGCCCGACTCGACGCCCAACGCCAGCAGCGCCTCGATCTCCACGTCGGACAGCAATCGGGTGACCGTTCCGGTCCACCAAAGATCACCGCACGGCACCGGGCGCATCCACGCCACATCGCCGGGCTCCAGGTAGTTGTGGGTCTCACCTCGGCGTGACACCACCAGCGAGTCGCCACGGCCCATGTCGGTGACGGTCAGCTCGTTCCCGGCGGTGGCATCCACCCGGTACACGCCGGGTCGCTGGCCCTCCAGCCACGATTCGGCCAGGGAACTGTCGGCCGGATCCAACACCGAGCCGTACGCGCTCAGCCAAGCAGCCATGCCACCGTGATCGTGGAACCAGGCGTCTTCCACCAGGTGAGGGGCCTCCTCGAGCGGCGACCGCTCACCACCGCCCACCAACAGGTCTCGGTCGAGGGGACCACATCGGTCCTGATGGTCGTGGGCTCGGAGAGATATCCACCAGGCCCGATCAAGGGGGCTCAGCTCCATCTTGCCCAGATGGCACTGCTTGAACTTGCGGCCCGAACCACACGGGCACGGGGCGTTGCGGGGCGTGTCGGGAGACAACGCCTTCTGGATGGCACGTAGCTGGCCCAACTCCCTGTCCTCGTGGCTGCGCACGACCTGGAGCAGACGCACAGCCTCGGCCAGGTTGCCGCGGGCCGACACCTCCCGGAACCGAGTCTCGATAGCCGGTGGCCAGGTGGGGTCGGCGGCCAATGCTTCGTCGGTGAGCTCACGGGCGACGTCGAGGTCACCGTCGGCCTCGGCGGCCACTGCCTTCAACGTCAAGAGGATTGCGGCCCGCCGGCCTCGTGGCACCTCGAAACTGTCGAGGAAGGTCCGCAGATCACCCATCCGACCGTGGGCATCGTCGAGCAACTCCTCCTCGACGCAGAACGCCACCCCTTCATGGCGGTGGATCTCGGCGATGAGGGCCGATGCCGGTGTCATCGACCGGTCCGCCGACCAGTTGGCGAAAGCCTCCAGAAGTCCCACCAGTGCAGCCATCTCCTGACGGTCGTGGTGTTGGTGGGCCCATGTCCGGCGGATGACGGCAGCGAGCTTGGCGTAGGGCTCCCACAGATCGGCCTTGGCCACCGTCGGCCCGTCGACCTCGTAGCCGGCGGCCTCGAGGACCTCACCGAATGGCATGGTGTCGAGACCCACGAGCCCGCCACCGCCATCCACACCGGCTTCGCCACCAGCTTCCACACCCGCTTCCACACCGGCCCCTACGTCGGCGTCTACCAGGCCCTTCAACCAACCGGTGACGAGTCCGCTCGCCATCAGCTCGACGGCATCGACGGGTACCTCGTCACCATGCTGGGCGGCGGCCACCGCGGCATCCAGCCCTTCGACCACCCCGGCCAGCAGCCCGACATCGGCATTGGCTCCATCGGCACGGTCGGTTACATCAGCGCTGCCCTCGACGTGGGTCAGGTGAAGCAGGCCTTCGTACACGCTGGCGGACACCAGGTCACCGGGAGCGAAGTGCCCCAGCCAACCAGCCGGCCCCCTCAGGTATCGCCGCAGGCGGAGGTTTCCGCCGCGCCCGGCTCCAGGGCTGCGCACCACCCGCAAGTCCAGCGGCCAGCCGTCCTCACCACGGTGCAGACCCCCGGCATCGCCGGCCAAGGCGGCGAGCAACGAAAGGTCGGGATCCAGATCCAACTCATCGCGGTCGATATCCTCGGCCGACAGACGGTGCGCGAATGGCCCGGCCTGCTCGGCCACCACCTCCAGATCCACGAACAGATCCCCGACCCGCTCGAAGGTGGGGACGTCCTGCACCACCTGGTCCACCACATTGTCGAGCATGTGAGCCACCGAGGCCGCGGTGTCGTCGCCCATGAATCGCAACACCCCGTCGATCACCTCGCGGCGATCGATGGTGGCACGCCCGTCCATGACGTCGTGGATAAGCACGGGTAGAAGGCGGAACTGCAAGGTTCGCTCCGGAGCTAGGGGGACGAAGCCAGACACCGTACCGACCAACGGTGCCAGACTCGGCCGGCAACACCGCCGCTGCACTGGAGGATGTGCCGTGATCGACTACCAAGCCCTCGACGGAGCCGTCGGCCACAACTGGTACGACCTCGATCCCATGCTCGTCGACCGGGTCAAGGCCGACTGCCCGTCGGTCAGCTACCCGTGGGTCGACGCCAAGCTGCGCCACTTCGGTGACTTGTGCGGTGGCGACATCGCCCGCAACGCCGACGTCATCGACGCCAACCCGCCCCAACTGGTCCGCTACGGCCGCTGGGCTGACGAGGTCGGCCAGGTCAACCACCCCGGTGCCACCATCGACTCCAAGCGGAAGCTGTGGGCCGCCGGGTACGTGTCTGGTTTCGCCGCCGATGAAGCCGCCCACGGCCAGAGCGCCCCTGGGGTGCTCCACGCCGGGGCCAATTACCTGCTGTCCCAGGCCGACACCGGAATGGTGTGCTCCCTGGGTATGACCAGCGGCGTGGCCGGTCTGGTCGATGCCTACGCCCCCGAAGACATGCGCGACGACATGCTGGCCCGCCTTCGCAGCGACAACTTCGACCACGGTGCCGACGGTTCGATGTTCCTCACAGAACGAGATGGCGGCTCGGACCTGGGCCGCACCGTTCACTGCGTGGCCCGAGACATCGGCGACGGCCGGGTCCTCATCAGCGGCGAGAAGTGGTTCTGCTCCAACATCGACGGCGAGGCCATCGTATTGCTGGCTCGTCCCGAAGGGGGTTCGGAGGGGTCGGCGGGCATCGGCCTGTACCTGGTTCCCAGCCACCTGGAGGACGGCACGCCCAACCGGTTCACCAAACGGCGGCTCAAGCTCAAGCTGGGCACCCGCAGCGTCCCCACCGGTGAGGTCGAGCTCAACGACGCCCTCGGCTACGCCCTGCGGCCCAAGCGGAGCGACGGAGGCAGCGACTCCTCGGATCTGGGGGGACTCAACCGCATGATGGAGATGGTCAACGGCTCGCGTTTCGGCGTGGCCATGATGGGTCTGGGCATCGCCCGGCGCTCGTTCCTGGAGGCGGCGGTGTGGGCCCACCACCGAGAGGCCAAAGGGCGCGTGCTGGTCGACCTGCCGCTGGTGCGTGAACAGATGGTCGACCTGCTGTGTGAGCTGGAAGCCGCCTTCGCCCTCGGCTTCGAGACAGCGGCAGCCGGCGGCTTCCCCGACGGCACCCGATTCCGTCGGGTGGTGGTCCCCGCGGCCAAGGTCCGTCTGTGCCGGCTCGGGGTCGAGGCGTCGACCTATGCCGTCGAGCTCTTCGGCGGCAACGGCTACTGCGAAGACTGGGGACTGACCCGGCTGCTGCGAGACGCCGTCTGCCACCCGATCTGGGAGGGCAGCGAGAACATCTGCGCCCTCGATGTGGTGCGGGCCATCCGCCGAGACAACGCCCACGAGGCGGTTCTGTCTCGCATCGACACCGCCCTGGAGAACGCATCCCACGGTCCTGGCTACCTGGCGCCTGCGGTGGATGCCATCGGCATCGCCCGCCAGAAGCTGGCCGATCGGGCCGAGCGGATCGATGCCGTTGACGCCGAGTGGACCCAGGCCGGGGCCGGTCGCCTGACCGATCTGTTGGTGCAGGTCACCTCGGCGGCACTGCTGGCCGAGGCGGGTGCCACCGACCCCCGAAAGGCACTCGTGGCGTTGCGCTACACCCGGCGACGGCTCACCCCCGACGCGGTGTGGAACGACCGGATCGCCTACACCGCGGGCCGCGAGATCCTGGCCTACGCCGATGTAGACCAGGCCGAAGCCGCAAGGGCCGCGGCGATCTGAGCCTCGCTCCGCCGAAAGGCTCCGTCTTCCGGCGGACGCAGGCTCAGGACCCAGTCAGGGATGCCACCAGGGGAGCGAAGTCGTGAGCCTTGTCGCCGGGGATCACGTGATACGAGTAGCCCCACCGCTCACGACGTTCGGCCAACATCTCGGCCACGTCACCGGCGCTACCCACCAGGGCCAACGGGGACCGGCTGAAGCTCTCGGGATCGGTACCGAACAGGGCAGCCATGGTCTCGACCATCGACGGGTCGTCGGTGACCTCAGCCGCGGCCAACCACGCGTTCAGCTCGAGGTCCTCGAAGCGGTCTCCGGCGCCCTCGCGCACCCAACCCACCTTCTCGTCGATGCGATCGGGCAGGGCATCGAGGGCAGCGTCGGCGTCGATCTCGCCGGAGTGGATCGACGCGTTCACACCCACGATGTCGGCGGTGGCCCCTGCCCACCGGAGCAACCGTGGGGCACCCCCTCCCACCACGATGGGCGGGCCACCAGCCCGATATGGCGCCGGGGAACCGTCCATCTCGCTGATTTGATAGTGCTCGCCCGAGAACGAGAACGGCCCCTCGGCCCATAGGCCGCGGAGAACGGCGGCGTGCTCTTGGAGGCGACTCACCCGAACCCCGGGGCGGTCCATGGGGATCCCGCTGCGCTGGTAGTCGAGCGCCTTCCACCCAGCCCCCAACCCGACCTCCAAGCGGCCCTCGGAGATCTGGTCGATGGTGGCCAGCTCCCGGGCCAGCACCGCGGGATGGCGGAAATCGCAGTCCAAAACCAAGATCCCCACGTTCAGGGTGGTGGTGACGGCGGCAAAGGCAGCCGAGGCCGTCAATGGCCCTGGGCCCTCGTCGAAATGATCGGGTAGGAACAGCGTGGAGTAGCCGAGCTGCTCCACCTCTCGTGCCGAATCAAGCCAGGTTCGCCCCGGCAAGGGCTGGTGCAGTTCAACGGCGAAGCGAAAGCGACGGGGATGGGCCATGTCGGGAGTCTGCCCGACCCACCAGCGAGCTGGGTCGACCAAGGGGGTGACGATCGTCTCACCGTGTTCCGTCATCAATCGGTAACCATCCGGTCACCTACCGGGTCGTAGTTGGCGATGCAGACCATCCCGCTCAGAATCAGCTCGCCCGACCGTCGCGACGGCACCATCACCTTCATCGACGGAGACGATGCCCAGCCGGTCCGTTGGTCCGAGATCGACCGAGACGCCCGGTCGGTAGCGGTGGGCTTGGCGGCCCGGGGCGTGCGTCCCGGAGACAAGGTCTCCTTGCTCAGCCCCACCACCCGGGATCTGGTCACCACCATCGAAGGGATCTGGTTGGCTGGGGCCACCGTGGTGGTCCTGCCCCTGCCCATGCGAATGTCATCCATGGAGGAGTTCGTCTCCACCACCCGGGCCCGCATCTTGGGGGCGGACTCCCGCCTGTTGGTGGTGGACGCCGAGATGGCCCCGTTCGTGGAACCCGTCCCCGGCGACCCGCCGATGGTTACCTTCGCCGAACTGCACGGCGACGGTGGCGCATGGCAGGCCCCGCCAGCGGATCCCGAGGCGCTGGCCATCCTCCAGTTCACCAGCGGGTCCACCTCGGACCCCAAGGGTGTGATGATCCCGCACCGCACCCTGCTCAACAACATCGACGCCATCTTCGTAGGCCTCGACCTGCACCCCGAGACCGATGTGGCCGTGTCCTGGCTGCCGCTGTACCACGACATGGGTCTGGTGGGCATGCTGGGTACCGCCATGACCTACGGCATCGACCTCGTGCTGGCCGGTCCGCAGACCTTCATGGCCAGTCCGTCGCGTTGGGTCCAGTGGATGTCGGACTACAAGGCCACCCACACGGCCGGACCCAACTTCTCGTGGGTGCTTGCCACCCGGGCCCTCAAGCGCATGGAAGACCTCGACCTCTCCCACCTGCGCGTCGGTCTCAGCGGCGCCGAACAGGTGAACGCCACCGCCATGGAAGCCCTGATCGAGGCCGGAGCACGCCACGGCCTTCGCCCCGGTGCGGTGTTCCCGGCCTTCGGCATGGCCGAGGTGGCCCTGGCTGGCACCTTCCCCCCGGTCATGCGGGGCATGGTCACCGACGACGTCGACATGCGGGTGCTCGAAACCGAGCAGTACGCCGCCCCGGCCGACCCTGGAGCCGAAGGGGTCAAGCGGCTGGCCCGCCTCGGCTTCGCGGTGCAGGGCCTCGAGATGCGCATCGTCGACCCGGCCACGGGTCAACTCCGTCAGGAGCGAGAGGTCGGCGAGCTTCAGCTTCGAGGAACGTCGGTCACCCCCGGCTACCACCAGCGTCCCGACGCCACCGCTGCCACCTTCGATGGGGAATGGCTCCGAACCGGAGACCTCGGCTATCTGGTCGAGGGCGAGCTGGTTCTGTGCGGACGGATCAAGGACGTGATCATCGTGGCCGGCCGCAACGTGTTCCCCGAGGACGTGGAGCGCAGCGTGGCCGAGGTCGACGGGGTGCGGGCCGGAAACGTGATCGCCTTCGGGGTGGAGGGCAAGCGAAGCGAGGGGCTGGTGGTGGTAGCTGAAGCCCGCACCGACGACGCCCACTCGGTACGACAGGTGGTGCAGGCCCGAGTCCGTGAGACCGTGGGCCTGTCGGCCACCGACATCGTGCTGGTCATGCCGGGCACGTTGCCCAAAACCTCGAGCGGCAAGCTCCAACGCTCCCTGTGCCGAGACCGCTACCTCGGCAAGGACCTGGAACTGGTCTGAACCTGTAGACCGGCACCATCACGCGCCGGTCTACCTGGCCGGTCTACGCGGCTGGTCGAAACGGCTTGTCTATCGGCCGTCACTTGGGGCGGCTCTGTCCGCTTCGTTGTCGGTCCGGGTGCGTAGGTTGGCCTTGTGACCGCTCCCGGGCCGGCCGCGCTGGGGCGCGGCGTGATCATCGAAGCCGGCGCCGCTATCCCCGCCCCGTGGATGGCCGCCCCGGTCCTCACCATCGACGCCGAGGTCCTGCGATCCCCAGCCGAGGTGGTCGAACGGCTGCACCGCGCTTGGGTTGGTCGGCACCCGGTGGTGGTGGAGCTGGCGGTGGACCCGGTCAAGTTCCGGGTGCCGCAGGTGATCGAGCGGCCAGTGTGGCAGTTGGGGCCGGAGTCCGAGCCGTGGTTCGACCGTCTCCACTTCTTGGTGTGGAACAACAACTACCAGTCCCGTGGTGATGACCTGATCTGGTGGTGGGGTCGCAAGGCTCTTCGCCTCGGCGCCAGACCACTGCCGGCACCAACAGCGTCGGGAGTCGGCTCCACGATCGCTGGCGACTCCGCGGTCGGAGATGTGGTGCTGGCCGACGGCAACCCCGTGTGGATAGATGGCGGACCCCGCGGTCCGCTGGAATTGGCCGGCCTCGACGGAGCTGGCTTGATCCACCACGAAACCATCGAGCTCGGTCGCCTGACCCCGTCACCGCCCCCGGTGGACCCAGCCGCAGATCTGGCTCCAGACCAGTTGGCGGCGGTGGCCCACCGCTCCGGTCCAGCCCGCGTCATCGCGCCGGCTGGTTCGGGCAAGACCAGAGTGCTCACCGAACGGTTACGCCACCTGCTCGGAGACCGACGCTGGGAGACCGAGACGGTGCTGGCGGTGGCCTACAACAAGGAGGCTCAACTCGAACTGGAGCGTCGCACCTCATCCTTCGCGCCCCGGGCCCGCACCCTCAACTCCCTGGGTCTGTGGGTGCTGAGCACCTACCACGGACGCCAGCCAGCCCTGATGGACGAGCGAGACTGCCGGCGCCTGGTCGATTCGCTGTTACCCGGGCGCAGGAGGCCCAGGGCCAACACCGACCCCATCGGCCCCTACCTGGAAGCGCTGGGTACCGTGCGTCTCGGTCTCGTCGACCCGGCCGTGGTCGAGGCCGAGCGAGACGACGTTGACGGTCTGGCCGAGATGTTCGACCGCTACCGGGATCACCTGGCTCAGCGGGGAGCGGTCGACTTCGACGACCAGGTGTATGGCGCGGTCGAGGCCCTCCTCGCCGACGGAGAACTACGTCGACGATTGCAGCATCGGTGCCGTCACCTCTTGGTAGACGAGTTCCAGGACCTCACCCCAGCTCACGTCCTGCTCATCCGGCTCCTGGCCCTGCCCGGTCTAGATGTATTCGGCGTCGGAGACGATGACCAGGTCATCTACGGTCACGTCGCCGCCGACCCGGCGTTCCTCATCGACTACGAACGGCTCTTCCCCGGAGCGGGAGACCATCCCCTCACCGTCAACTACCGCTGCCCGGTGCCGGTGGTCGAAGCTGCCCGCAACCTGCTCGGCTACAACCACCGCCGGGTGGCCAAGGAGATAACGCCGGGGCCCGACGCAGACCCGACCCCAGGGGCCTTGCAGGTGGTGACCCACGACCCCGACGGATCGGCCGGCGCCGTGGTGGACGTGGTGAGCCGTTGGGTGGGCGACGGGATCGACTCCACCGCCATCGCCGTGCTGGCCCGGGTCAACTCGTTGCTGCTGGCACCTCACGTGGCCCTAGCCGAGGCTGGGGTATCCCTAACGTCGGTCCTCACCCCCGACATCCTCGAACGTACCGGCCTGAGAGCAGCCCTGGCTTACCTGCGCATCGCCACCGCCGGAGATGCCATCGCCCCCCAAGATGTGGTCGAGGTCCTCCGGCGCCCCACCCGAGGCTTGCCTCAATGGTTCCCCGACCGCCTGGCTCGGCGGACCCGCTGGTCCACCGAGGCCATCGCCGAGATCGCCGACCAGGTACCAGACAAGGAATCGGCCAAGGTGCTTCGCTTGGCCGGAGACCTGGCGTCGGTGCAGCGAGCCGCCCGTCAGGGCACCACCCGGGCCGTCCTCGAAACGGTTCGAGACGGTGTTGGGCTCGGGTCGGCCATGACCCTGTTGGACAGCAGTGGCAACGGGCAGGGAACCAGCCACCTAGACGATATAGACGCCTTGTTGGCCGTGGCTGATCTGCATCCCGATCCGGCCGGGTTCGAGACCTGGCTACGTTCGGTGTTCAACCGGGAATCGACCCCGGGGGGAGTGACCTTGTCCACCATCCACCGGGTCAAGGGCAGGGAGTGGGATCGGGTTGTGCTGAGCGGGGTGGTCGACGGTGTCGTGCCCCATCGGTTGGCTATCGACCGGGAAGAGGAGCGACGTGTGCTCCACGTGGGGATCACCCGAGGTCGCCACCGCGTCGTGGTGCTAACCGATCGGTCGAGACCGTCCCCGTTCCTGGGCGAACTGACCGGCACCGCACCGCACCGACCGGCCCCCGGCACATCGACCCGAACCGACCGGGCCGACCGCACCGTCCGTGACAGGACCGACCGCAGCCGAGACCGCTCTGGCGCCGGTGGGAGGGCCCGGCCCGCGGCCACGGTGACCGAGGGGATCGTGGCGAGCCATGGCCATGAGCTGAAGGTCCTGGGCGGCTATGCCGGAACGGTGATAGACGCCGACGCCCGAGGTATCCGGCTCCGGCTGGACAACGGCGGCACGCTCACTGTCCGCTACGGCGAGCGCGTCGAACAGCGGGGCCGAACTGCGCCTCTCGCTCCCCCCGCTGAGCTGTGGGGCAGCGCCGCCAAGGCTGAAGAAGCGTTGCGACGGTGGCGAGCCGGTCGGGCCCGAACCGACGCGGTGCCGGCCTACGTAGTTCTGTCAGACGCCCATCTGCGGGGGATCGCCCTGGCCCGGCCCACCGATGCCGCGGCCCTGTTGGCTTGCGACGGCATCGGCCCCACCAAGCTGGACCGCTACGGAGACGAGATCCTCGCCGAGCTCGATGGTGTGGACGCCGACTGAACTGCTGAAGCCAACGCCGGAGAGGCCACATCTCTCCCTGGGAACGGGATCACATGATGTCGGACACGATCTGGCTCAGCTCCTCGGGGTAGCGGGAGACGAAGTAGGTGAAGGCCGGTTCGATCTGGGTGAACAGGTTCGTGTCGGGCGCCAACGTGGCGGCGAAGCCGTTCAGGTACAGCAGGTTCTTGAAGAACAGGACCAGCTCCTTGGGTAGCGAGAAGCCGTTGCGGGCCAGGACCCCGATGATCGTCCCCAGGGCCTGGCCCAACGCATCCACGGTGATCTCGCCCGAGCGGTCCAACAGGTTGGGATCGACGGCGTTGAGCTGGGCCTCGATCTCGTCGCGCAGGGCGGCCAGGTCCCAACCGTCGGGGACGGCCCCAAATGCCTGGATGCCTTCGAGCTGCATGAGGGTGTCGTTGCGGGCGAACCCGAACAGGAACTTCACGGTGGCGGCCCGCTGGTCGGCGTCGATACGTCCGGCGATACCGAAGTCGATGAGCGAGAAATCTCCGGCCTCGTTGATGAGGACGTTGCCGGCGTGCAGGTCACCGTGGAAGATCCCGTAGGCGACCATGTGTTCCAAGGTGGCGGTAATGGCCAAGTTGAGGAGCCTCTCCCCGTCGACCACATCGGGGTAGGCGTCCAACGCTGCGGTGTAGGGAACCCCTTCCACCCGGGTCATCACCAGCACGTCCTCGGCGGTGAGGTGGGGCAGGGGCTGCGGGAAGCGGGCGAAGTCATGGCCCGCGGCCTCTGAGGCCAGCGCGATCTCGACCTGGTTGAGCGCCTCGAATCGGAAGTCGATTTCCTCGAGCACGAGTTGGGCGAAGAGCTGCACGAATCCGGTCAGGTTCGCCACCCGTGCCGAACGAGACGCCCGTTCCGCGGCGCTGGCGGCCAGCGCCATGGCTCGCAGGTCACGGTCGAACTGGCCACGCAAGCCGGGGCGACGGACCTTCACCACCACCGACGTCCCGTCGTGAAGCGTGGCGGCATGGACCTGACCGATCGACGCTGCCCCCAAGGGTTCGGGGTCGAACTCGGCGAAGACCCGCTCCACCGGGACCTGGAATCGGCGTTCGAAGCGCTCCTCGGCCAAGCCGTAGGGGAGTGGTGACGCCGTGTCCCGGCACCAGCCGAAAGCATCCACCCACTCATCGGGGAGAAGGCCCTGGGCGGTGGCGACGAACTGGCCCAGCTTGATGTAGGTAGACCCGCCGGCCTTGACCAACTCCTGGACGTGACGGATGGCGGCGCCGTCCTCGAGAGGACCGTCCTTGATCCGCCGGCGGGCATCCTCCTTCAGGCCCGGAGCGACACCCCGCGCTAGGTCCATGCCCGTCCGGCCCACCGCGCCGAGGGTACGGGGGCGCAGCGATGGCTGGGCTAGGTGTCGGGCCTCCTCGGCCACGCGGGCGCGGGCATCGGGCCCCCACAACAACCACAACCGGGCGTGATCGCGCAGACCCGGCCGGGAATCGATCCAGGTGGAACGGTCGAGGACCTCGACCATGTCGGGTAGGGGCGGAACGGGCATGGCGACCTACCTGGGTTGCGGGTTGCGGGTTGCGGGTTGCGGGTTGCGGGTTGCGGGGGTTGCCGGGTCGCAGGGTTGCGGTGCTCGGCACCCTAGGTCGCCAGTGCTTCGAGTGGGTCGGTGCTCGATTGCGGTGGCCGGTGGCCGGTGGCGTGGCCTGTCGCCCTCAGAACGGGGCGTCGTCGCCCGAGGCCGAAGGTCCCGGGCCCTGGTCGCGCAAGAACCGCTCGACCTCGGCGGCCAGTTCGTCGGCGGAGGGGAGCTGGTCGGGTCGACCGGGTCCGGCCTGGGTCTGGGCGTCGTGGCTCTCCTCCAAAGACCGCAGCATCGCCATGTGATCGGAGTTGGACGACATGGCAGCATCGATGCGATTGCGGGTGCGTTCGGCATCGTCGGCAAGGGTGCCGAACGGCAAGCTGAGGCGGGCGGTACGGCTCAACTGTTCCAACAGGGACAGCGATGCCGCCGGGTATGGCGTCATCTCGCCGCTCACGTAATGGGGGACCTGGGACCACAGCCCCAGCGCGGCGATGCCAGCCTCGCCGAAGCGATGCTCCAGTGCGGCCTGTACCCCGGCCGGGACATCGAGGGTGCCTCGTAGCAGCCCGGACAGGGCAGCCAACTCCTCGGTGGCGGCGGTGACAGACATTGTCACCGGCCGGGTGTGGGGCACCGTCGCCGGATAGGCGCCTAGACCCACCAGCATCCGGGCATCGAAGATCTCGGCCAGCTCCAACACGTCGTCCACGAAGCGACGCCACAGATGGTCGGGCTCAGCTCCCACCAGGAGCAACACGTCGTTTCCCTCCTGGTCCATACCGCCCCGCAGTTCGATCCCGGGCCAGCTCAGACCGGTGTTCACACCGTCGACGAGGTGCATGATCGGTCGACGGGCACGATGGTCCAACAGGGCATCGGCGTTGAACGAAGCCACCGGAAACGTGTCCAGTTCTGACAGCAGGGTCTGCATGGCCCGTCCGGCCGCGAACCCGGCATCTATCCAGCCTTCGAGCACCACGACCATCACCGGGTGATCGAAGGAAGGTCGGTCGTGAAGGTCATAGAGCGCCATGTCAGCTTCCTACCCGGTCAAGAGCGCTTAGGGCGCCCTGGGCCAACAGGGTCACCACCGCCCCGAAGGCATCGGCATCGGCACCGTCGTTGCCCATGGCCCCAGCCTTGTAGCGGGTGAACACGCCTTCGAGGATGCAGGCCAGCTTCCAGTAGCCGAAGGCCTGGTAGTAGTCGAGGGCCCCGACCTCGCGGCCGCTGGCCGTGGCGTAGGCGTCGATCAGCTCCGCCCTAGTGGGGAAACCTTCCAGGGCGGTGGCAGAGCCCGGCAGCGCGGCGAAGGGGTCGTCGGCCTCGGTCCAGTAGACCATCAGCAGACCGAGGTCGGCGAGGGGGTCGCCCAAGGTGCAGATCTCCCAATCCAGCACCGCCATCACCGTGCCATCGGGGCGGAGCATGCAGTTGTCGAGCCGGTAGTCGCCGTGGACGATGGTGGCACCGCGCTGTTCGGGAATGGCCGCCGACAACCGTTGGAACGCCTCGGTCACCTCGGGCACCTCTCGGGTGCGGCCGCTCTCGAACTGGCTGTTCCACCGCTTGAGCTGGCGGGCGATGTAGTCCTCTTTGCGGCCCAAGTCGCCCAACCCCACAGCATCGGGATCAACGGCGTGGATGCGAGCCAGCGTCTCGGCGATGGACAGCCCGGCCCGGCGCCTGGTGTCGGGAGTGATCTGGGATGCCTCCCGTGCGTCTCGGAGCACCAGCCCGTCGAGGTACTCCATCACGTAGAAGGGCGCCTCGTTCACCTCGATGTCGGTGCAGATGCCGGTGGTGGCCGGAACGGGAACGTCGGTGTCCGCCAGCGCCGAGATGATCCGGTGCTCACGTCCCATGTCGTGGGCGGTGGCCAGCACATGTCCCAGAGGGGGGCGACGCAGCACCCATGACGATCCGGCGGCGTCATCGACTCGGAACGTGAGGTTCGAACGGCCCCCGGCGATTAGTTCGAAATCCAGTGGCGGCACCACACCGGCCACGTTCGCTTCGAACCACGCCGTGACGGCAGGGACGGCGACGCCGGGGGTCGGCGAGGGGTGGTCGGTGACGGTCATGGTCTGAACCTACCGCCGGTAACGTGAAGGGATGGTCGACGTCACCGATGCCACCTTCGAAACCGAGGTTCTCCAGCGATCCGAGACCGCCGCAGTGGTGGTCGATCTGTGGGCTCCGTGGTGTGGTCCCTGCCGCACATTGGGCCCGATCCTCGAACAGGTCACTGCCGAGACCGGGGGGGAGGTGGTCTTGGCCAAGGTCAACACCGACGAGAACCCCGGTCTGTCGGACCTGTTCCAGGTTCAGGGAATTCCCGCGGTCTACGCGGTCAAGGACCGCAAGGTCGTTTCCCAGTTCGTCGGTGCCCAGCCCGAATCGGTGGTCCGCCAGTTCGTGGACGCGCTGCGCCCCACCGAAGAGGATCGTCGCCTCGCCGCCCTGCTGGCCGCCGGAGATGAGGCGTCGCTCACCCAGGTGATCGAGTCGGTCCCCGACCACCATGGGGCCATCGTGGCCTTGGCTGAGTTGTTGGTGGCCCAGGGGCGAACAGAAGAGGCCTTGGCCCTGCTGGCCCGCATCCCCGAGTCAGCCGAAACCCGCCGGGTGGCCGCGTTGGCCCGTACCGGTGCGGCGCTGGGCGCGGAGGTGGCCGAGGCGGCCGGTAAGGGCGTCGACGGTGCCAATCCGGCCCTGGCCGATGTGGAGGCCACCCTCGATGCGCTGTTGCCCCGGGTGAAGGACGACGACGAGGCCCGCCAGGAATACGTCGACCTGCTGGAGTTGATGGGGCCGGCCGACCCTCGAACGGCGAAGTACCGCAAGGCGCTCAGCCGTCAACTGTTCTGAGACGCTGGGGACCGCTCGCCTCGCCTCGCCTCGTCCACCACCGGAGGGAACTTTGCCGTGCTGAGCTGTGACATTGGCGCGTCGATTTCTTGGCGCACATTGGAGTCCCCTTGGTCTCTCGACCCGGGGCCTGGTCGGTGATGGAACGACGACGGTGGCTGCCGATGTGGGTCGAGGCCGCGCCGGACCATCGTGTGTGGGTCGGGGGTCCAGTGCCCCGGGGGGCGGCAGCGTGGACCTTGGGTTCGTTGGTGATCGTGCGCCGTCGCTACGCCAACAGCGCATTGCTACGGGCCCACGAGGCCGAGCATGTCCGTCAGTGGCGCGAGCGCGGGGTGGTCGGGTTTCTGGTCTGGTACCTGGCGGGTTACGGCGCCGCCCGCCTGCGGGGGTACGGCCACGGTGCGGCCTACCGCCGGATCCCCGCCGAGATCGAAGCCGACTGGCGTTCCCGGCGAGTTCTCGGTCTGGGTCGTTCCCCAGGCCACTGACCAACAGAAGGCTCTGCCTTTCGGCGGACCCAGGCCAATTGGTTGACGGGTGACGTCTCGGGGTAGGGGCTGGCTGGCGCCTTCCCCGCTCCCGTCGACCTAAGCGATCTCGGAGGGCGCCATGGCCTCACCGTTGCGAGACTCTGCCAGCCCGGTGCCGTCGACCGGAGCCGGGCCGCCTCGGCCTACCTTTACCCAGAGCAGGTTCAGCCGAGCCCTGGCCTACTGGGAGGAACGGGCGTGGAGGCAGCGGTCCTTCGGTCCGACGGGTTCGTCGCCTCGGGTCGGCCACCGCCACGAGCCTGCCTCGGGCCTAGAACGAGACGACGAGAACGAGGGCCAACGCGAATCGAGTTGGCCAGATCGGTCGGACTGGACTTGGCCAGCGATGCCCGGGTCGGGGATCCGCCGGTGGCGCCGGAACGTCATGGCCGCGCTGGTGGTGACGGCCCTGGTCGGTGTCGGTTGGTGGCTGGTGGCTCCCGCTCCCGCTCCCATCGAGTCGGTGCTTCCCGCCGCCGGAGCCAGCGGGGCTTCGGATCGGACCTCCGGGGGTAGATCCGCTACCGCTACCGCTACCGTGACCGGGGCGACCGCGTCGGGGTCGGAGTCGGAGGCAGAGGCAGAGACAGAGCGTGGGGTCGATCCTGACCCGTCTGTCGTCCCTGCTGTGGTGGTCCAGGCGGCCGGAGCCGTGAACGCCCCTGGGGTTCACCGGCTTCCGGTCGGCTCGCGGGTGGACGACCTGGTGCGGGCTGCCGGCGGGGTCACACCCGAAGCCGACCTGGACCGGGTGAACCTGGCTGCCCTCCTCGCCGACGGAGAACGAATCTGGATCCCTCGTCGAGGTGAGGTCGAGGTCCCGTCGGTAGTTTCGGGGGGTTCGGGGGGCTCGGGTGCAGGGTCCGGTGGTGGTGCCGGTGTTGGTGGCGGTTCACCCGGATCATCGGCGACAGCCGCACTCGCCGGTCCGCTCGACCTGAACACCGCTACCGCCGAACAGCTCGATGCGCTCCCCGGGGTGGGGCCGGCCACGGCGGCCGCGATCCTGGCCCACCGGGACGCCAACGGACCGTTCCAATCGGTCGAGGACCTGCTCGACGTTCGAGGCATCGGGGACGCCAAGCTGGAACAGATCCGTCCCCTGGTCACGGTGTGACCAGGGCCGACCGTGTCGGGCCATTCGGGACGAGACCCTGCACGGCTCGGCCGTGGCCGCGGTCCCATCTGCGTCACCAGCGATGACCAGCGGACCCACAGGCCCGGCCGGCTCGGCCTCTGGCCCATCTTCGAGCGCGACATCACCGCTGGACTCGTCGCCGGACCTGCCGCTGGATTCGGCTCCCGAATCGGCGAATTGTCACGGTCCGGTCTGGCTTCCCGAATCACCTCAGCCGCGGCCATCGCTCGGAGACGCCGGCGCGGTGGGCCTTGCTTTGGCCGTGGCCATCGGAGCGTGGTGGGCTCACCCGTTCCCCATGGTCATGGCCGTTTCGGCAGGGGTGGTGGCTGTGGCGGGGCGTCGCCCCTGGCTGGTGGTGTTGGCCGGGTTGGTGCTGGCGTCCACCATGGGAGCAAGGGCCTGGTCCGGGCTGCAACCGCCGACTACCGGTTCCTTCGAGGGGTGGTGACCCTGGTCGCAGACCCGAGGATCGGGCGTTGGGGTACCACTGTCGACGTGGCCGTCGGGGGCAAACGGGCCGAGCTGCGGGCCAGCGCATCGGCCTCGGGCGCGGTCGCGTCCGCCCGCGCTGGCGAACGCATCTCGGTGCGTGGCCGCATCGAACCGGTCCCACCTGATGCCCCCTGGCTGGTTCCTCGACATGTGGGGGCCAGGCTCAGCGTCAGTCGTGCCGAAGCCCACGACCGAGGGGCATGGCCGTGGCGGGGTGCCAACCGGTTCCGACGGTTGTTGCAACGTGGAGCCGACACCATGGGGGAACCAGCCCGTTCCCTCTACGGCGGTTTCGTGCTGGGAGACCAGTCCGGCTTGTCGGCGCCGGTCGAAGACGACTTCCGCGGGGCAGGCCTTAGCCACCTGCTGGTGGTGTCGGGCTCCAACGTGGCCTACCTGCTGGTGTTGTTGACCCCGCCTCAAGGGTCGCCTACCGCTCGGGGCCAGGTGGGTGGTGACCATGACCGTGATCGCAACCTTCGCACTGGTCACCCGGTTCGAGCCCTCGATCTTGCGGGCTTCGGCTATGGCTGCCATCGCGGTCAGTGCTGGCTTGGCCGGGCGGCCGTCGGCACCGCTACGGGTCATGGCCCTGGCTGTGGCGGCGCTCATCGTGATCGACCCGCTCCTGGTCCACTCGGTGGGATTTCAGTTATCGGTGGCGGCCACCGCCGGGATCGTGTTGGGAGCGCGCCCGCTGGCCCGGCTGCTTCCCGGACCCGAAGTCTTCAGTCAGGCGCTGGCCGTTACCGTGGCTGCTCAGTTGGCGGTGGCTCCCTTGTTGATCGTGCGTTTCGGTGGTGTTCCGGTGGTGTCGGTGCCCGCCAACCTCGCTGCTGGCCCCGTCGCCGGGCTGGTGACCGTCTGGGGTCTGCCCGCCGGCGTCGTAGCGGGGTTGGCCGACAGCGTCGTACCCGGTGGGTTCGGAGCGGCGATGGGGTCGTGGCTCCATCGTCCGACCGAACTAGCCATCGAATGGGTGGCGGGGGTCGCCCGGGTCTCGGCTCGGCTGCCCCTGGGTGAGCTGAACGGTCGAGCAGCGGTGATCAGCACCACCGCGGTAGCGCTGGTGCTGGCAGGTCGCCGCCGAGGCTGGCCAACCTCCATCCGTCGGGTGGCTGCAGTATCTGTGGTGGGAGCGGTGATGATGCCAGCCCTTGCCCTGCGCAACCCGCCAGCGCGCACCTTCCCGACCCCCGGTGTAGTCCTACACCGGGGTGGCGGGGCGACCGTGGTGGTGTTCGACGGTGGTGCCGATCCGCCCGACACGCTGGCGGCCCTCCGTCGCGCCGGAGTGCGACGAATCGACGTGGCCGTGATGCCTACCCACGACCACGAGATGGAAGGAGCCCTTCGGCATCGGTGGTCGGTGGGCAGGGTGGTGAGCCGCGACCGACTCGACCAGGCGGTGATCGTCACCATAGGCACACTGCGCATCTCCGTCGGGCCCGGGCGGGACGAGCCGGTTCGGGTGACGGGTATGGTCGGGCGGTGACCCGCTCGCCTTCTCTACCCCGTCTCGTCGGGGGTGGACAGACCCTGGTGTTGCACCCCGAACCCCGATCCCAAGACCAGGTCCTGATGGTCGATGTTGCTGGCCTCACCAGCGATCAGGTCCGCACGGTCGTGACCGAGGCCGTCTGTCGTCACACCGGTTCTGTCGGTTTGGTCGGCGGTGACGTCGTCAACCTCCGCTCCGCACTCGACTCGGGGGCGCGGCTGGTAGTGGTCGATGGGGTAGACCGCGCTGTCGGCGAGTTGGTGACGGTGGTTAGCTCCGAGGTGTGGGCTCTGGTCCAAGTCGGGTGCGCAGGCGACGCGACCGATGTGGGTGGTTGGCTCGAGCAGGCCGGCGTGGACCTCGCGCAGGTGGTGTTCGAGGTCGGTCCCGGCCGTGACGTGGTGGCCCAAGCCCGGGCGCTGATGGAGCGCAGCCCCGGTAGCCGGGTGGGAGCCTGCCTCAACTCGTCCGCATCGGTGGTCGGCGACAACGACGCCGGGTGGGAGTTGGGTGCGCTCACAGCTCTGTTCGACATGGGGGTGGCAACCATCCGAAATGCCGACCCGGTGCGGGTCCAGCGAGTTGAGGCGGTTCTCGACGCCCTGGCCGGGGCCGGCCGGGTTGGCGCGGTTGGGGAGGGAGGGCGGTGAGCGCTCCCGTCCACCTCATCAAGGGAAGCGACGACATCTTGCGTGGTGAGGCGCTGAGCCGGCTGCTCGACGAGCTGGTGGCCGGTGGGGACCGATCGCTGTTGGTGGACGAGTTCGACCTCGACACCACCACGCTTGGTGCCGCCATAGACGCCGCTCAAACGATCCCGTTCCTCACCGATCGCAGGATCGTGGTGGTCCGCCGCTTCGGCCGCTTCTCCAAGGGTGAGGACGTGGCCGAACTGGTGAGCTACCTGGACAACCCCCTCGAGTCCACCACGGTGGTCCTGGTGTGGGAGAAGCCGGTCAAGCCCACCGACACCGGGGCGTCGGTGTCGGCCAAGCCGGCCGTACCCCAGGCCCTGACCAAGGCCATCAAGGCGGCCGGTGGCGAGGTCGTGGATCCGTCTCCGTCGGGCAAGCTCGACGCCTGGGTACCAAACCAGTTGGCCGAAGCCGGGCTCGACGTGGATTCCCGGGCCGTGCGCCTGATCGTCGACTCGTTGGGAGACGACGCCGGCGGCATCGTCGAGCTGACCACCAGGCTCAAGGGGGCTTTCCCGCCCGGTACTCGTCTCGGCGTCGACCAGGTGGCACCGCTCCTCGGTCCCTCGGGAGGGGTGGCCCCCTGGGATCTGACCGATGCCATCGACCGAGGCGACGCGGCCGGGGCCCTTGACCAATTGCACCGGATGATGCGGGGAGGAGATCGTCACCCCCTGGCCATCATGGCCACCATCCAGTCCCACTACCTGCGCATGCTCAAGCTCGACGGTGCCGGTGCCCGCAACGAGAAGGACGCTGCCGCGGTGCTGGGGCTCAAGGGCTCCACCTATCCGGCCAAAAAGGCCATGGCCCAACTGTCCAGGCTCGGCTCCAGTGGTGTCAGGAGATCGGTGGAGCTGGTGGCCGCTGCCGACGTCGACCTGCGAGGCGCCCGGGCCTGGCCTGGTGAGTTGGTCATGGAGGTCCTGGTGGCTCGCCTGGCCCGACTGGCTCGCTCCGGACGCTGATCGGGACGCTCCGGCCCATCGTCGGCTAGTCGTCGGCTAGTCGGGTCGGCTCCGGGTCACTCGAAAACGGCAAACGCCCCGGGCCGGGAGGCGACGGGGCGTGACCGAAACCAGCCGGGACGGACCCGGCGGTGCTGGTTACTGGGCGGCCGAGGCGGCGTTGACGCGCTTGGCCAGCCGAGACTTGCGTCGGGCGGCGGCGTTCTTGTGGATCACGCCCTTGTTGGCGGCCTTGTCGATGCGCTTCATGGCGGCGCTGGTGGCCTCGGCGGTGTTGTCGGCGCCGGACTCGGCAGCAGACAGGGCGGACTTGGTGCGGGTACGCAGCTCGGAGCGCACGGCCTTGTTGGCGACGCGACGCTTCTCGTTCTGACGGTTGCGCTTGATCTGGCTCTTGATGTTGGCCACGGTGCCTGGGCTCCAAAGGGTCGTGCGAAAGCTGGGACAGGCTAGCGGTAGGGGGGCCGAACCTTCCAACCGACGCTACGGAGGCGAGCCAATTGCGAGCCGACCCCTGGGCACAGCATGGTCTAACCGAGGCGAAGCCACGGTCTGATCACCATCGCAGCGAGGACGACCGGACCCATCGGACAGGACCGAACTGCGTTGGTCGTGCCCGGTCACGCACCGGTAGCGTGAACCGTTCCACCCCACAGTCCCGAAGGCCCCGATGGACCTCTCCAAGATCCGTTCGCTGAGCGTTATCGCCCACATCGATCACGGCAAGACCACGCTCAGCGACCGCATCCTCGAGGTGTGTGGCGCCGTCAACGAGCGGGAGATGCGCGCCCAGTACCTCGACTCGATGGACCTCGAGCGGGAACGGGGCATCACCATCAAGCTCCAGTCGGTCCGGCTGAACTACCGGGATCACGTCCTGAACCTGATCGACACCCCCGGTCACGTCGACTTCGGCTACGAGGTGAGCCGGTCCTTGGCCGCATGCGAGGGGGTGATCTTGCTGGTCGACGCCGCCCAGGGCATAGAGGCCCAGACCTTGGCCAACTGCTATCTGGCGTTGGAGAACGATCTGGAGATCGTGGCCTGTCTCAACAAAATCGATCTGCCTGCAGCCGATCCGGATCTTTACGCGGCCGAGATCGAGACGGTGCTGGGGATCCCGGCCTCTGAGGTCTTGCGCATCAGCGCCAAGACCGGCGAGGGGGTCCCCGAACTGCTCGACGCCGTGATCGAACGCATCCCGGCCCCAGCCGGAGACCCCGAGTCGCCGCTCCAGGCCCTCATCTTCGACTCGCACTTCGACCAGTACCGCGGCGTGGTGTCGTCGGTACGGGTCATGAACGGGCGGCTGCGCACCGGCGACAAGCTCAGGTTCATGCAGGCTGGAGCCACCTATGAGGCCGACGAGGTCGGGGTCCGTCTCCCCGAGCCGAGCCCGGTGAAGGAGTTGGGCCCCGGTGAGACCGGGTATCTGATCGCCGGTATCAAAGACGTGGCCGAGGCTCGTTCCGGCGAGACGGTCACCACCGTCAAGGATGGAGCGGCCGAGCCGCTGTCGGGCTACCAGGACCCCAAGCCGATGGTGTTCTGTGGGATCTACCCGATCGACGGAGACCAATTCCCCGACCTGCGCGAGGCGTTGGACAAGATGCGGCTCTCAGATGCCAGCATCACCTTCGAACCCGAGACCTCGGGGGCGCTGGGGTTCGGCTTCCGGTGCGGTTTCCTGGGGCTGTTGCACATGGAGATCATCCGTGAACGGCTCGAGCGTGAGTACGACCTGAGCCTCATCGCCACCGCGCCCAGCGTGGCCTACCTCGTCCACAAGACCGATGGCTCGATCGTGGAGGTCGACAACCCCTCGGCCATGCCCAACATGAGCGAGGTGGAGGGCATCGAGGAACCGTGGTTCGACGTGACCATCCTCACCCCGTCCAACTACACCGGCACCATCATGGACCTGTGCCAGACCAGGCGCGGTGAGATGGACAAGCTCGAGTATCTGTCGCCTGAGCGGGTGGAGCTGCGCTACAAGATCCCCCTGGCCGAGGTGGTCACCGACTTCTTCGATCAGCTCAAGAGCCGCACCCAGGGCTACGCCAGCCTCGACTACGAGCCCGCCGGTTACCGCATGTCCAAGCTGGTGCGCGTCGACGTCTTGTTGAACTCGACGCCGGTGGATGCCTTCTCCATGATCATCCACAAGGACAAGGCCGACGACTACGGGCGCAAGATGTGCGAGAAGCTCCGTGAGCTGATCCCCCGCCAGATGTTCGACGTGCCGATCCAGGCGGCCATCGGTGGGCGGATCATCGCTCGCCAGACCGTCAAGGCCAAGCGCAAGGACGTGCTGGCCAAATGCTACGGCGGTGACATCACCCGCAAGCGCAAGCTCCTCGAGAAACAGAAGGAGGGCAAGAAGAAGATGAAGAACATCGGCCGAGTCGAAGTCCCCCAGGAAGCCTTCGTGAGTGCCCTCAAGCTCGAGGACTGAAGTCGACCCGCCGGTGGGCCCGCCCTGGCGACGCCTACACGACCTACCTCCAAGGAGCCGACAACCGTGGCAACCAAGAAGATCGTGGGTATCGCCCTGGCGCTGACCGCCCTGGTCGGAGCTTGCGGCACGGGCGAAGACAACGGGGATCGACCTGCAACCACCGCGCCGGCCTCGTCATCGACCACCGAACCCGCAAACTCGGACGGTCCCGACGCGGAGACCTTGGCGGCCACGCCGCCCATGGGTTGGAACAGCTGGAACCAGGTCCGCTGCTACGACCTGAACGAAGACGTGGTGAAGCGGGCCGCCGATGCCATCGTGCGCCACGGCCTCGACGACCTCGGTTACCGCTATGTGGTGGTCGACGACTGCTGGCAGGCGCCGGAGCGCAACTCGGAGGGAGCGCTTGTACCGGACCCCGAGCGGTTCAGTTCGGGCCTGGCCGACCTGGCCGACTACATCCACGACAAGGGCCTCCGCTTCGGCCTGTACCTGTCGCCGGGCAGCGAGACCTGTGCCATGCAATGGGATGACTACCCCGCCACCGGGTTGGGGTCGCTCGGTCATGAGCGCCAGGACGCCGAGATGCTGGCCGACATCGGCGTCGACTACCTCAAGTACGACTGGTGTGGTGCAGACGAGGTCGACGGGCTCGAGCCCGAAACTGCCTTCGCCCACATGAGGGACGAGCTGAAGCGCCTCGATCGGCCGATCGTCTACAGCATTTCCGAGTACGGGCGGAACGAGCCGTGGAAGTGGGCGCCGGGCATCGCCAACATGTGGCGCACCACCTCGGACATCCTGCCGATGTGGGCATCCATCGCCACCATCATCAACAGCCAGGCCGACCTTCACCCCTATGCCGAGCCGGGTAGCTGGAACGACCCCGACATGTTGCAGGTCGGCAACGGGCCCCTCACCGATGTGGAGGCCCGGTCTCACGTAGGCATGTGGGCCATGTTGGCGGCACCGCTGATGATCGGCACCGACTTGGACAAGGTCACCCCCGGAGTGCTGGCGGCCCTGTCCAACCCTGAGGTGATCGCCATCGACCAGGACCCCCTCGGCCGTCAGGCCCGCCGGGTTCGTGATGATGCCGGGGTCCAGGTGTGGGTCCGCCCGCTCAGCGACGGAGAGTTCGCGGTGGCCTTGTTGAACGGCGGTGACGCTCCGACCCGGGTGGACACCGACCTGGCCGAGGTGGGGATCGACCCGGGCCGCTGGAAGGTCCGTGACGTGTGGGCCCAGGCCGACGGGGGAGTGGTAGACGGCGCCCTGGGAGCCGACCTCGAGCCACACGCCATGGCCCTCTTCCGGCTGTCTCCGATGTGATCAGGGCGTTCCGCCCGGTCAGACCCCCCGGCTCGGGTTGGCACTCGGTAGCATCGAGTGCCAACGACTGACCGTTCGAGGATGGCCATGCTCGACGAGAGAAAAGCATCGATCCTCCGGGCCGTGGTGGAGGAGTACATCGAAACGGCCCAGCCCGTCGGCTCAGGCCATGTGGCCAACGCGCCCGGGGTAAGCGTGTCGTCGGCCACCGTCCGCAACGAGATGGCCGCCCTCGAGGCCGAGGGCTTCCTCGCTCAACCCCACACCTCCGCCGGGCGCATCCCGACCGAGAAGGGCTACCGCTACTTCGTGGACACCCTGTCGCGCCCGGCGTTGGACCGGGCTTCGGCCCACCAGATCCGAGCCTTCTTCGACCGCACCCATGGCGAGATAGAGCAGATGTTGGCGGCCACCACCCGGCTCCTGAGCGGTCTCACCGACGCCGCCGCGGTGGTGATCGGCCCGGGTCGAGATCCGAGCCCGGTGCTGTCGGTGCAGGTGGTGGGCCTGACCTCGACGGCGGCGCTGTTCGTGGCGGTTCTGGCCGATGGGGCGGTGGAGAAGGCCCCGATAGACCTGGGTTCAGAGACAGACGAGGCGGTGTTGGCCCGGGCCGCCCAGCACCTGGCCAATCACCTCGTGGGCCAGCCCTTGAGCGCCCTGGGATCAACCCCGGCCGCCACCGACGCGGCCGTCGATGACGTGCTGGCCCGCATCAGGGTGGCGGGCGTGGCCTCCACCGTTGGAGACGAGCACGTCTTCGTGGGGGGAGCGGCTCGGATGGCCTCGTCTTTCGAGGCGGTCGACACCATCCGTTCGGTGCTCTCCATCCTCGAGGAGCAGTTGGTCGTGGTGTCGCTGCTACGAGACGTCGTGGACCGTGGCCTCAACGTGGCCATCGGCAGCGAGACCGGCATGCAACCCCTGGCCGAATGCGCGCTGGTGGTGGCGCCCTACACCGTCGACGGTGAGCGGATCGGCACCGTTGGCGTTCTCGGACCTACCCGCATGAACTACCCCCAGGCCCTGGCCGCGGTGGCCGTGGTGGGCCAGCGCCTCGGGCACCGATTGAGTGAAGGCTGACGTGACCACCGACTACTACGAACTTCTCGGCGTCGACTCCAACGCCTCCCCCGAGGAGATCAAGAAGGCGTATCGGGCGGCCGCCCGGCGCTACCACCCCGACGCCAACCCCGACGACAGCGAGGCCGAAGCCCGTTTCAAGGAGGTGGCCACCGCCTACGAGGTGCTGAGCGACGCCGACAAGCGCGCCCACTACGACCGCTTCGGGGCCGATGGCCCGTCCATGGGCGGCGACCCGTTCGGTTTCGGCGGCGGCATGGGAGACATCTTCAGCGCCTTCTTCGGCGGGGGAGGAGGGTTCGGTGGTGGCCGATCCGGTCCTCAGCCCGGCCCCGATCTGGAGACCACTGTGACCGTCGACTTCGAGGCCGCGGTCTTCGGCACCGCCGAGCCCGTCACCGTGCGCACTGCGGTGCCGTGTGAGGTGTGCGAGGCCAGCGGAGCCGCCCCCGGTAGTCACGCCGAGACCTGCCAGCAGTGCGGGGGAGCCGGCCAGGTCCGCCAGGTCCGCCAGTCCATCCTCGGTCAGATGGTGACCGCGGTACCCTGCCCCGCCTGTTCGGGGGCGGGGCAGGTGATCCCCGATCCGTGCGCGCACTGTTCGGGCGACGGTCGGCTCATCACTGAGAAGACCTACACCGTCGACATCCCCGCCGGTGTCGATACCGGTTCAACCCTGCGCCTCACCGGCATGGGCGCAGCCGGGATGCGGGGTGGGGGCATGGGCAACCTCTTCGTCCACGTCCGCGTGCGACCGCACGACCGTTTCGAGCGCCACGGCAACGACCTCGTCCACCAACTGCACCTGCCCGTCACCCAGGCTGCGCTGGGGGCCACCATCACCTTCGAGACGCTGGACGGCGACGAGGAGATCGTGGTGCCCCGTGGTACCCAGACCGGCAAGGTGTTCCGCCTGCGCGGCCGTGGAGTCCCCCACGTGCGGGGCCGGGGCCGCGGTGACCTGGTGGCTGAGGTGGTGGTTGACACCCCCACCGACCTGAGCCACGAGGTCGAAGAGGCCCTGAGACGGATGGCCGAGGATAGGGGCGAGACGGTCGCTCCGGCCGAAAAGGGGCTCATGTCCAAGATCAAGTCGGCCTTCACCTGAGCTCGACGGTGAGCGGAGCCGACGACACGGCCGCAGTGAGGTGGAGCGGCGGCCCTCTGGTCTTCGTCGACGACCTGGAAACTCCCATCCTCAGCGAGGACGACCACCATCACCTGGCCCGGGTCCGACGGGTGCGCGACGGTGACGAGCTGGTGCTGGCCGATGGGCGGGGCCGGTGGCGCGACGCCAAGATGGCCGGCAGCCACCCCGAGCCCAGTGGCGCCCTTCACCTAGCACCGCGTCAAAGCCCCGAGATCGGCGTGGGGTTCGCCCTGGTGAAGGGTCACAAGCCCGAGTTGGTGGTGCAGAAGTTGACCGAGCTGGGGGTCGACCGGATCGTGGCGTTCGTGGCCGCCAGATCCGTGGTCCGCTGGGATGACGCCAAGGCTGAGGCCAACGCCGAGCGGTGGCGGAAGGTGGCTCGGGAGGCGGCCATGCAAAGCCGACGGGCGTGGTTGCCGGTGGTCGAATCGGTGACCACGTGGACCGAGTTGGCCAGCCGGTCCCAGTCCTGTCGGGCCGAGCCCGGCGGGGGCCCGCCCAGCCTGGACCATCCCCTGATCCTGATCGGCCCCGAAGGTGGATGGGACGACACCGAAGCTCGCTCCGAGATGGCGACCGTCGGGCTAGGTGACGGGGTTCTGCGGGCCGAGACGGCGGCTATCTCCGCCGGGGTCGTCCTGTCTGCGCTCCGGGCCGGGCTGGTCGGCCCCGGAGGTCAGTGAGGGCCGTCGAGCACCGGTGCGCCGTGGAGCAGGATGCCCATGTCGGCCAGGCGTTCACCGGCCCGTTCGCTGGGTGTGTCCAAGATGCAGGCGATGGCCCGTAGGTCGTCGCGCCGGATGGTCAGCACCCGGCCATTGAAGTCCTGGCGTTGGAGCTGGATCATGGCCACGTAGCGGCGCAGCATCTCACCAGTGGGGCCACCGACCTCGTCGAGGCGAGCCAGGTCGAGGATCACCTTGCGAGGCGCGCTCGGGGCAGGTGCGGTGAGGTCGAGGTAGGCAGCCTGCTCGGCTCGGGGGTCATCGTCGTCTCGGGGCAGAAGCTGATCGGCGGGCACCTGGTACACGCGGGCGAGACGATGTAGGCGAGGTACTGAGATGGCGCGCTCGCCTCGCTCGTAGGCCCCGAGGACCGAGGCCTTGAACTCCTGGTTGGAAAGTTCCTCCGCGTCCTGCAGAGACAGGCGCTTCTGGCGACGGATGGCACGGAGGCGTTCGCCCACGGCTCGGGCGTAGTCTGCTGACGCGGGATCGAGCTCAGGTTCGGGGGACATCGTCGGGCTCCTGGACCTCTGGGCGCTGCCACACAGCGCGCTACATCTCGTAGCGTAGTTCACGGAGAGCGTTATGTCACGAACCGTGGTGATTTGCGCGCTGTGGCGTGAGTCATGTCACGGACCGTGGGTGAACCTAGGCCGTCAGACCCAGACATTCGAGCCAGGTGCCGGAGTCATGCATCGGGCCCGCCTGGGTCAGATGACTACCCCGAGACGGATCGCGACCATGGGGGTGAACCCGGCCACCCATCTACCATGGTCACGGTGCCCGCCGCCGCCACGCCCCTCGACCAGACCCGTCCGTTCGGTGTCTACGTGCACATCCCCTTCTGTCGAAAGCGATGCGACTACTGCGCCTTCGCCACCTGGACCGACCGCCACCACCTCCAGGACTGCTACCTGGCGGCCTGTCGTCGCCAGATCGACGAGGCGCGGCCGAGTCTGCCGTTGGTCACCAGCGTCTTCGTGGGGGGTGGTACCCCGTCGTTGGTGGACCCCGAGCTCCTGGTGAACGTGCTCGATGGCATCCCCCTGGCCCGGGGCGCCGAGGTCACCATCGAGTGCAACCCCGACGACCTAACCCCCGAACTGGCCCAGCGCTACGCCACGGGCCCGGTGACCCGACTCTCAATCGGCGTGCAGTCGATGGTGCCCGACGTTTTGGGATTGTTGGGTCGGGAGCACGACCCGGCCAACGTGTCGCGTGCGGTGGCCGCAGCCCGCGGCGCTGGCCTACACGTCAACCTCGACCTCGTCTACGGGTCCCGGGGCGAGACCGACACCCAGTGGGCCCGAACCGTGGCTGCGGCCGTGGACCTCGAACCTGACCACCTGAGCGCCTACGCCCTCACCGTCGAGGCCGGCACCCCGCTGGCCGCCGATCAGTCCCGTCACCCCGACGACGATGCCCAGGCCGACCGGTACCTCCACGTGACCGAGGCCCTGTCAGCGGCCGGATACGAGTGGTACGAGATATCGAACTGGGCCCGTCCCGGCCACGAGTGTCGGCACAACCTCCTCTACTGGACCGGGGGCGAGTACCTGGCCGTCGGCTGTGCGGCCCACGGGCACATCAGTGGCCGTCGTTACTGGAACCATCGCACGCCCGAGCGCTTCATCGAAGCCGTCGAAGCCGGACGTTCACCCGAAACGGGCTCGGAGATGCTGGACGAACCCGAACGGGCGGCCGAAGCGCGCCAGTTGGCCATACGCACCCGGCTGGGTGTTGCCGCAGCCGAGGTAGACCCAGCGGTGGTGGCCGATCTCGACGGCCTCGTCGAACAGGTGGGGGACCGGGTGGTCCTCACTCCGGCTGGTCGCCTCCTAGCCAACGAGGTGGCGATCCGCCTCGGCTGACTCCGAGAACGAAGCCCGATCAGCCCTCGGACTGGCGGCGACTGTCCAGAACCGCTTCTCGCAACGCATTCACCGCTGAGCCGACCCCATCGCGGATGGTCTCGATCGCATCGGTGGTCAGCTCGCGGGAGTGGTCGAGCTGGGCCCGAGCATCCAGCCATCGATTCCGAAGGTCCTCACGCAGCGGGGCAAGCCGGTCCTGTGCATCGAGGGAGGCCAGATGTGATTGGACCTCGAGGTCTTCGATGCGACCCTGCCACTGCTCGACCTGAGCGTCGGTGAGCTTCTCCCGGAGACGCCTCTGCTCGGACTCGAGGGTGGCGATCTGGGCTTCGAGTCGGGCGATTCGTTCATCAGCGCTGGTCATGGGCCCAGGGTGCCACCGGCGACCAACGACGGGTAGGGGCCAAGGTCCCCGACCCCCGGACCGGCTCGATCGCGATCGGGCGGCGCCCACCTCCGGTACCCGGACCGGATCTGGGGCTTCGAGGTCAACTGGTACCCTCCGGTGATGACCGATGAGGAACGCTTCTTCTTCTGTCACTTCCCCCGCACCGGCGGTTCGTCGCTCACCGTCTCGCTGTTGCGCCAGTTCGGTCAGGACGCCATCTACCCGCGCCCCGCCGACATCGACGGCCTCGACGTGGCCATGGCCGGGACCGACATCGACCACCTCGCCAGCGTGTTCGACCAGAACCGAGACACCATCCGCGTCATCGGCGGCCACTTCCCCCTGTGTGCGGCCGATCGCCTCGGCGTACCCTTTCGCACGTTCACCATCCTGCGGGATCCGATCGAGCGCAGCCTGTCGCACCTGCGCTACCTACGCCGAGTCGACCCGCGGTACCGCGACCTCTCACTACACGAGATCTACGCCATTCCACAGGTCCTGTTCTCCTACCTTCACAACCACATGGTCAAGACCCTGGCCATGACCGGCGACGAAGCCGTACACGGGATCTTGGGCATG
The DNA here is from genome assembly GCA_016702505.1 of Microthrixaceae bacterium. Classification (NCBI taxonomy): domain Bacteria; kingdom Bacillati; phylum Actinomycetota; class Acidimicrobiia; order Acidimicrobiales; family Microthrixaceae; species Microthrixaceae bacterium. The sequence continues at coordinate 20,768 of JADJDU010000011.1, read as the reverse complement.
GTCGGGACCACCGAGGATCACCTCCAGCGAGCCAAGGACGCGCTCGATGCCATGGACGTGGTGGGCATACAGGACCGGTTCCACGATTTCCACGACGACCTGGAACATGCTTTCGGATGGGACCTCGGACCGGTGGAGCACGTGAACGCCACCGATGACGAAGAAGCGACGCCACAGCTCAGGACCCACCTGGAGATGGCGAACCTGCTCGATGTCGAGCTCTACGAATACGCCCAGAAACTGGTTTCAGAGCGGGGTGGAGTGCGCCCGGGAACCCGCGGCTAGCGGGCTAGCGGGCCAGAGGCTTGTAGCGGATGCGATGAGGCTGGTCGGCCTCTGCGCCTAGCTCCTTCTTGCGGAATGCTTCGTACTCGCTGAAGTTGCCCTCGAACCACCGCACCTGCGACTCGCCCTCGAACGCCAGCATGTGGGTGGCGATGCGGTCCAGGAACCAGCGGTCATGGGAGATGACCACTGCACAACCGGCGTAGGCCTCCAGCGCGTCCTCCAAGGCGCGGAGCGTCTCCACGTCCAAGTCGTTGGTGGGCTCGTCGAGCAGCAACACGTTGCCGCCCTCCTTGAGCAGCTTGGCCAGGTGGACCCGGTTGCGTTCACCGCCCGACAGCACCCCTACCGGCTTCTGCTGGTCTGACCCGGTGAAGTTGAAAGACGCCACATAGGCGCGGCCGTGGATCTCCCGACCGCCGACCACCAGATCGTCGCGGCCGCCGGTGATCTCCTCGTACACGGTCTTGGTGTCGTCCAGGCTGTCTCGGCTCTGGTCGACGTAGGCCAGCTCGACGGTGGAGCCGACGGTGATGGAACCCGAATCGGGTTGTTCCTGTCCTGTCAGCATGCGGAACAGCGTGGTCTTGCCGGCGCCGTTGGGGCCGATGATGCCCACGATCCCGGCCTTGGGCAGCGAGAACGACAGATCCTCGATCAACAGCTTGTCGCCGAACCCCTTGGACAGGTTCGACACCTCGATCACCTGGTCGCCGAGCCGATTGCCCGACGGGATCATGATCTGGAGTTCAGCGGCACGACCCTCGGCGGCCTTGGACTCCTCGAGCAACTTGTCGTAGGCGGCGAGACGGGCCTTGCCCTTGGCCTGGCGGGCCTTGGGAGCCATCCGAACCCACTCAAGCTCGTGCTTGAGGGTTCGTTGGCGCGACGACTCCTGCTTCTCCTCTTGGGCCAGTCGGGCCGACTTCTGGTCGAGCCAACCTGAGTAGTTGCCCTCGAACGGTATGCCTCGACCCCGGTCCAACTCGAGGATCCACCCGGCCACGTTGTCGAGGAAGTATCGGTCGTGGGTAATGGCCACGATGGTGCCGGCATAGTCACGTAGGAACCGTTCCAGCCAGGCCACCGATTCGGCGTCGAGGTGGTTGGTGGGTTCGTCGAGCAGCAATAGGTCGGGAGCCGACAACAGCAGGCGGCAGAGGGCCACCCGGCGCTTCTCGCCACCCGACAGCATGGAGACATCGGCGTCGCTCGGCGGGAGGCGCAGGGCGTCCATGGCGATCTCGATCTTGCGGTCGAGGTCGTTGGCGCCCTTGGCTGCGATCTCCGCTTCCAGGCGGGCCTGCTCCTCGCCGATCTTCTCGTAGTCGGCGTCGGGGTCGGCGTAGCGGGCCAGGCAGGCGTCGTAGGCCTCGAGCAGGCCAGCCACTTCGGCCACGCCGTCCATGACGTTGCCCCTCACGTCTTTGGTCGGATCGAGGTGAGGTTCCTGGTGCAACATTCCCACGGTGAACCCGGGGGTCAGGCGGGCCTCACCGGTGAACCCGTCATCTTCTCCCGCCATGATCTTGAGCAGGGAGGACTTGCCCGCACCGTTGGCGCCCAACACACCGATCTTGGCTCCTGGATAAAAGGACAGGTTGATGTCCTTCAGGACCTCGCGGTCGGGCGGGTAGAACCGGGTGAGCTTGCGCATGGTGTAGATGAACTGGGCGCTCACGGGCGAGGGACCTCCTGGGGCAGCGGAGTTTGGTGGCGGTGCGACGAGGCGCGCGGTGCGATGACGTAGCGGCCGGTCAGCCTAGGTCGGGCCCGACTTGGTGCTCTGATCACTAGCCTCGGCGGCCATGGCTCCGGATCGATACTTCTTCTGCCACCTGGCGAAGACGGGAGGCCACTCCCTGCTGCTGTCGCTGCGCAAGCAGTTCGGCGACCACGCTGTGTATCCACTCCTGGAGCACGAGGGCAACTACCAGTCCAAGTGGGACCCCAGGTTCATGGTCGATTTCATGGAGCGTCGAGGAGACGAGATCCGCGTCATCGCCGGTCACTATCCGTTGTGCACCCGCGAACTGTTCGACTTTCCACTGCGCACGTTCACCATGCTCCGAGACCCGGTGGAACGAACTCTGTCCCACCTTCGCTACCAGGCGGTGGTCGACCCTAGCTACGAGCACAAGTCCATCACCGAGGCCTTCTACGACATCAAGGACAACCTGGCCAACCGTCACAAGTACATGGTTCGGATGTTGTCACGTCCCCTCGAAGACGTGATGTCGGCGTCGCCGATTGCCGTGGCGGACCCCCAAGAAGCCGACCTCGAGCGGGCCAAACAGAACCTGGCCGACATTGACGTGGTCGGTGTGCTCGAGCACATAGACGTGTTCTACCGGGCGCTCGACTCGACCTTCGGTTGGGATCTGGGTCCGCCACCCCACTCCAACACGACCGACCCCACCGACGTTCCTGACCGCATTCTGGAGTTGATCAGGGACCAGTGCGAGATGGACATGGACCTGTACCGCTTCGCCCTGGATCTGGTGGAAAAGCGGGCTGATATCGCCTAGTTCACAGCCGCTCACAGCGGTCGAAGGAAGTTGTGCGCTGGGACCATCGGTAGGATCGGCCGCGATGGCCGAAACACCAAACTCCACCGAAGTCCTGGGGCCCAACGCCTGGTTGGTCGACGAGATGTACGAGCAGTACCTCGCTGACCCGGGGTCGGTGAGCGAGAGCTGGCGGGACTTCTTCGCCGATTACCAGCGTGACCGAGACGTGGTGGCCAGCACCCCCGACGCGGCATTGCCCGCCACCGGGCGGGTGGGAGACACCAGCCAGATCCCCGCGGTCGGAGTCGGTGCCGCCAAAGCGCCTACGGCCGGCGGCGCCACTCCGTCGACGGGCATCGCCGCTGACGGCACCGTCGAGACCCCGGGTGAGCCGCTGCGGGGTGCGGCGGCACGGATCGTCACCAACATGGAGGCCAGCCTCGCCGTCCCGACGGCCACCTCGTTCCGCGAGGTGCCGGCCAAGCTCTTGGAGGTCAACCGCCGGGTCATCAACGGCTATCTGGGGCGAACCCGCGGGGGCAAGGTCAGCTTCACCCACCTGATCGGCTACGCCATCGTTCGGGCTGCCGCCGACTCCGTCCCGGTCATGAACAACTCCTACCTGGAGGGGCCCGACGGTAAGCCTCGGGTGATCCGCAACCAGAGCGTGGGACTGGGTCTGGCGGTGGACGTGGAGAAGGCCGATGGGTCCCGCACCCTGCTGGTGCCGGTGATCAAGGACGCCGACACCCTCGACTTCCGGGGTTTTTGGGGTGCCTATGAGGACCTGATCCGAAAAGTCCGCAACAACAAGCTCACCCCCGACGACTTCGCCGGCGCCACCATCACCCTCACCAACCCCGGCACGATCGGCACGGTCCAGTCGGTACCTCGTCTCATGCCGGGCCAAGGCGTGATCGTGGGCGTCGGCCGTCTGGACTACCCGGCGGCCTTCGGAGGGGCCGATGAGCAGGCACTGGCCGAGCTCGGTGTGTCCAAGGTGATGACCATCACCTCCACCTACGACCACCGCATCATCCAGGGTGCCGAATCGGGGTTGTTCCTCAAGCGGATCCAAGAGCTCCTAATGGGTGGAGACGGCTTCTACGACGATGCCTTCCGGTCGCTGGGAGTTCCCTACGAGGCGGTTCAGTGGCGGGTAGACGACAACCCCGCAGACAAGGAACAAGCCCGGCTGGAAAAGCAGATGCACGTGCAGACGCTGATCAACCAGCACCGGGTGCGGGGCCACTTGATCGCGGATCTGGACCCGCTGGCGTGGAAGGAACCGGTGCTGCACACCGAGCTCGACCCCGCCACCTACGGCCTGACGATCTGGGACCTCGATCGGGAGTTCTTGTGCGGTGGAGTGTCAGGGCGTACCCGCATGAAGCTGGGTGACCTCCTCCACGTGTTGCGCGACGCCTATTGCCGGACCGTGGGCATCGAGTACATGCACATCTCAGATCCCGAGCAGAAGCGGTGGATCCAGTCCCAGGTCGAGGGCGTCACCGACCGGATCGACGCTGACGAGCAACGTCACATCCTGGGGCGCCTGAACGCGGCCGAAGCCATCGAGAAGTTCCTGGCCACAAAGTACGTGGGGCAGAAGCGGTTCGGTATCGAGGGTGCCGAGTCGGCCATTCCGGTGCTCGACGCGGTGCTCGGCGCCGCCGCCGACGATGGCCTGAAGGGTGCGGTCATGGGCATGGCCCACCGCGGTCGGCTCAACGTGCTCACCAACATCGTGGGCAAGAGCTACGACCAGCTCTTCCGGGAGTTCGAGGGGTTCATCGACCCCGAATCCACCCAAGGGTCGGGCGACGTCAAGTACCACCTGGGTCAGACCGGCACCTTCACCAGCCGGGCCGGCAACTCCATCGAGCTGGAGCTGGCGGCCAACCCGAGCCACCTCGAGACGGTCAACCCGGTGGTCGAAGGCATGGTGCGGGCCATGCAGGACCGCATCAACGATCCCGAGGCGTTCTCGGTGCTGCCTGTGCTGTTGCACGGCGATGCCGCCTTCGCCGGCCAAGGCGTGGTGGCCGAGACCCTCAACTGCTCGACGATCAAGGGCTACCGGGTCGGTGGAACGATCCACCTGATCATCAACAACCAACTCGGGTTCACCACTTCACCTGACTCGGCTCGTTCATCTGAGTACTGCACCGATGTGGCCAAGATGATCGAGGCGCCGATCTTCCACGTGAACGGTGATGATCCCGAGGCGTGCGTTCGGGTTGCCCGCCTCGCCTACCGGTTCCGTCAGACCTTCCGCAAGGACGTCGTCATCGACATGGTCTGCTACCGCCGCCACGGTCACAACGAGGGCGACGACCCCAGCTACACCCAGCCCCTCATGTACAAGCGGATCGACGCCCGCCGATCGGTCCGCAAGATCTACACCGAAGCTCTGGTCAAGCGGGGAGACATCTCGATCGAAGACGCCGAGAAGGCGCTGGACGACTTCAGCGCCCGGCTCCAGACCGCGCTGACAGAGACCCGTGATGCCAAGCCCGACACCGAGGTGATCGCCAAGCCGGTGCCGCCCGCGGTCGGCGTGCTACCCACCATCGACACCGGAGTCGATCGGCCCACCCTCGACCGCATCTACTCGGTGATGTCGAGCGTGCCCGAGGGCTTCACCGTTCACCCCAAGCTGGCCAAGCAGTTCGAGGCCCGAACGAAGATGGTCAACGATGGCGAGGTCGACTGGGCTACGGCAGAAGCCCTGGCCATGGGCTCGATCCTGCTGGAGGGGAACAACATCCGTTTCGCCGGCCAGGACTCACGGCGGGGCACGTTCTCCCAACGACACTCGGTGCTGTCGGACTATGGCACTGGCGAGGAATACGCGCCTCTGGCCCACCTGGCCGACGATCAGGGCAAGTTTTGGATCTATGACTCGCTGCTTAGCGAGTACGCGGCCATGGGCTTCGAGTACGGCTACTCGGTGGTGGCCAAGGACGCTCTGGTGTGCTGGGAGGCGCAGTTCGGAGACTTCGTCAACGGGGCCATGATCGTGATCGACCAGTACATGGTGGCGGCCGAGGACAAGTGGGGCCAGACCTCTGGTCTGGTGTTGCTGCTGCCCCACGGTCTCGAGGGTCAGGGACCCGAGCATTCCTCGGGACGGGTGGAGCGCTTCCTCACGCTGTGCGCCGAGGACAACATCCAGGTGGCCAACGCCACCACCTCGGCCCAGTACTTCCACCTGCTGCGCCGCCAGATCCGTCGCGATGTCCGCAAGCCGTTGGTGGTGATGACCCCCAAGTCGTTGCTGCGGGCCAAGCAGGCCCGTTCGCCGATCGAGGAGCTGACCCAGGGTTCGTTCCGGGAGCTGATCGACGATCCCCACGTCACCGACCGCTCGGCGGTCACCAGGGTGGTGTTCTGTTCGGGCAAGGTCGCCTACGACGCCATGGCCCGTCGGGACGAGCGCAACCACTCCGCCGCGGTGGTGAGGATCGAGCAGCTCTACCCGTTCCCATACGCCCAGATCACCGACCTGCTGGCCAGCTACCCCAATGCCGCCGACGTCACCTGGCTGCAAGAAGAGCCAGACAACATGGGGCCGCGGGCGTTCGTGTCAGAGAGGCTGCGGCCGCTGGTACCCGAACGGATGAAGTTCCGCCAGGTTTCGCGTACCGGGTCGGGTAGCCCGGCAACCGGTAGCCACGCCATCCATGTCCAAGAGCAGAACCAGCTCATGGACGAGACCTTCGCCTGAGAGCGTTCGCCGCCAGGTTTGCTCCCTGTCGGGATCGCACGGGCTCGACTGGAACCGCGGTCAGGAACCGTCGCAGCAGTCCTGGTCCAGGTCGGGGTCGTTCAGGTCGATCTCGGCGCCGGGTAGTACCGGTGCCGGGGGGGTGAAGTCCTCGTCGGTGGCGGGGCGGAAGTCGGTCGAGATGATCTCGACCGCCCCGTCCTTGCCCGGTACCGGGGTCCGCAATGACAAGAGCAGACCTGTCTGCTCGTCCAGGCACAGAGCCGTCGGGTCCCTGTCGAGGGCGCCTCGGTTCACGTCGGTCCCGCTGAAGTAGGTAATGGCTTCCAGGAGGTCTTCGGACGCGTCGATGGACCCACAACGAGCGGCGCGCCCCGTCACTGTCTGTGCCTCGGGGAGCTGGTCGGCGGGCGGGAGTTGGTCGATGATGGCGGCGAAGCTCCCGAGGGCGGACAGCGAGCCGAGCGTGGAGTCGGCAGCGAAGGAGAGGCACTCCCAGCCTTGGTCCCGGTCCCAGCAGCCGATCGGGGCCTCCCCGGCCTGGGTGATGATCACATCTGAGTCGCCGATGATGGCGGTGTCGTCACCTCGCTGCACGTAGGTGAACGCCTCGGCCCGGTGCCGATAGGTGACCGCCCCAGCGGGGCTCGAGGTCGTGGTCTCAGGTTGGGACTCGGTGCCAGTGGCTTGGGTGGTGCCGGTCGCTTCGGTGGTGCCCGTGGCTTCGGTGGTGACGGTCGCCCTGGAGGTATCGGTTTGGGTGACGGGGGTGCCGTCGTCGCCACAGCCGGTGAGAGCGGTGATCATCAACAGGGCGGCAACCCAGGCACCTCGCATGGGCAAATGATGGCCGATCGCGGAACAACATGACCGAGGAAACGAGCTACATGGCCGAGGAAGAACGGCTCCGGATCTGGCCGCCGGCCTATTAGAACGTGTTCTAGTCCTGCCGGGTAGGGTGCGGGCATGCCTGAGCCCACTGGAAACGCTGCCTTCGACGCCGCCCGTGCCGGCGGAATAGTCGACACCTTCCTGTCCTTCCCCGACGTCAAGGCGGCCAAGGCCAAGGTCTACGACTACATCCGAAAGGCGTCGCTGGACCAAGAGACCCAGACCATGGAGATGCCAGCGGGCTACATGTTCAAGGACGTTCCGAGCTGGGACGAGATCGACGACCCGCTGGAGTTGACCCTCGCCGAGATGGACCGGTTCGGGATCACCCGCTTCCTCACCAACGTCACCGAGCGAGAACTGGGCAAGCGGGCATTGAGAGACCATCCGGATCGGTTCTGGGGGCTCATCAACGCCGACCCCAACCAGGGTATGGAAGCCCTGCGAACCATCGACCGGGCGGTGGAGGAGTGGGGTTCCCAACTCAAGGCCGTACACGTGTGGGGCACGGCGCTCCAGCCGTCGGTGGCCATCGACGACAAGAAGATGTACCCGATCTACGCCAAGTGCGTGGAGGTCAACCTGCCGATCGTTCTCTACGTGGGTGTGCCCGGACCTCGGATCCCCATGGCGCCCCAACTGCCGATCCTGCTCGACGAGGTTTGCTGCTTCTTCCCCGAGTTGAAGATCGTGACCCGCCACGGTGGGGAGCCCTGGACCGAGCTGATGGTCAAGATGCTGCTGAAGTTCCCCAACCTGTACTACTCGACGTCGGCCTTCGCCCCGAAGTACTACCCCAAGGACATCTTGGACTTCGCCAACACTCGTGGGGCCGACAAGATCATCCATGCCGGGTACTGGGCCGCAGGCCTGACGCTGGATCGCATCCACGCCGAACTCCCGACGGTTCCGTTGCGAGATGAAGTCTGGCCCAAGTTCCTGCGAGAGAACGCCAACCGGGTGTTCGGGCAGGCCGGTATCGCCTGACCCGACCAGAGCCGACACTTGGTGTGACCCATGCCGTATTGCTGGGTCAGCCCGCCTGATGGCTCGCCTCCAAAATGAGCTGTGACAAATTGCTCATGGATCTGGGCCCTTCGGCCCGATAACGTTCATTATCGGTCGTCAGGGGACGGCCGGTAGAGAACTGAAGGGACCGGGGAATGTCCACCACCGAAGACCTCATCGGCCGTGCCGATGTCAACGACATCGAGGCCATAGAGGCCATCATGGCCGTCGCCGCCGAAGACGGCGAGGCCAACATCCGAGCGGTCAAGGATCACGCGGATGCCATCTTCACCTGGGACTACGAGAAGGGTCGACGCCCGGCCCTCAACAAGCTCTACGAGAAGGCCAAGGTGTCCCAGTGGAACGGTGAGACCGACCTCCCGTGGGAGACCGCCGTCGACCCCATGGACCTCGTCGAGCTGCAACGAGCCCAGTTCGGCATGACCCCCGAGCTCCGCAAGGAGAACACCCGCGGAACCCCGTTCGAGAAGTGGTCGGACGCCCAGTTCGACGAGCTGGCGCTCGAATCCAACAACTGGATGTTGAGCCAGTTCATGCACGGCGAACAGGGGGCGCTCATCTGCACGGCCAAGATCGTGGAGACGGTTCCGTGGATCGACGCCAAGTACTACGCCGCCACCCAGGTGATGGACGAGGCCCGTCACGTCGAGGTGTTCGCCCGCTACCTCGACTCGAAGCTCGACGGCCACTACCCGCTGAACGCCCACCTCGGCCTGCTGCTCGACGACATCATCGAAGATTCCCGCTGGGACCTCACCTACCTCGGCATGCAGATCATGGTTGAAGGCCTAGCCCTGGCCGCCTTCGGCTTCATGCACATGACCACTCCTGAGCCGCTGCTCAAGCAACTCCTGCGCTATGTGATGAGCGACGAAGCCCGCCACGTGGCCTTTGGTGTTCTCACCCTCAAGGAGTACTACCAGGAGCTCACCCTGGCCGAGATCCGCGAACGTCAGGAGTTCGCCTTCGAAGCCGCGGTGCGAATGCGAGACCGCCTCCTGATGCAGGAGGTGTTGCACCGCCTCGACGTCGACGTCAAGGGCGCCGTCCAGTTCGCCATGAACGATCCGGGACGGCAGGTCTTCCAGCAGATGCTGTTCTCCAAGATCGTGCCCAACTGTAAGAAGCTGGGACTTCTCGATGCCGGGGACGGCTGGCTCCGTCAGCGGTTCGGGGAGCTGGGCGTGATCCAGTTCGAGGACTGGACCGACACCAGCGACGAGTACGAGTCCTTCGCTCTCGGTCAGGCGGAGCTGAGCAGCGCCATCTGACTGGCAGCTCCATCTGACCGATCAGCGCCGCTTGGCTTGGTGATCCACGCGCCGTTGCTCGGCAGTGCCACGGTCGCTAGCACGACCCACCACCCGAGGCCGGTCGGTCGATGCCGGGCTTCAGCCGCCGGGTGTCTCGGCCTCGGTCGTGGTGGTTGTGGCCTCGGTGGTCGTGGTTGTGGCCTCGGTCGTGGTGGTGGTGGCCTCGGTGGTCGTGGTTGTGGCCTCGGTCGTGGTGGTTGTGGCCTCGGTGGTCGTGGTTGTGGCCTCGGTCGTGGTGGTCGGTTCGGTGGTACTGGTGGTGGTGCTGGTTTCCACCGGAACGGTGGTGGTCGGCGAGTCGTCGCCCGATCCCGAAACGATCACCAACGCCACCGCCACCACGGCGATGAGCGTCAGCAAGACGACCACGGCGACCAGGGCGCCGGTGCTCGACCGACGAGGTTCCTCGGGCCGGTATCGGTCATCGGGCAGAGCTGCGCCAACCGGGGTAGCCGCGGCGACAGCGGCGGGGTCCGGGGCTGGGACGTAGTAGCCCGCGGGTGGAGTGGGTGTGGGGTCGATGGCTCCGTCGGTGGGCGCAGTGCTCCACGCCTGAGTGGCGTCCTCGCCAGAGGTGGGAGCCCAAGCACCGGTGTCGTCGGGTCGCCAGGCTCGGGTCGGGTCGTTGTCGTCGCTCACCGGTTCTCCTCGGCAGGATCAGGTCACTGAAGCCAGGTCATTTGGTGGTGGCCATGCCACCGTCAACCGGGATGACGGTACCCGTCAGATACGAGCCCGCTCGCGATGCCAAGAACAAGGCCACCCCGGCCATGTCGTCGTCTCGGCCGATCCGCTTCAGAGCGGTGCCGGCGGCGATGGCGTCTCCGGCCACCTCCAGCGTGGCCCGCATCATCTTGGACGGGAACGGGCCGGGAGCTACCGCGTTCACCGTGACCTCGGGGGCCAGATGCTTGGCCAGGTGCCTCGTCAACTGATGTACGGCGGCTTTGGACGACGAGTACGAATAGGTCTCCAGGATCGGCACGTGGATGCCGTCGATGGAGCCGACGTTGATCACCCTGGCCGGGTCCTCGGGGCGGGCGGCAGCCCGTAGCTGGGGAAGCAGGTACCTCGTGGTGTGGAACACGCCTTGCACGTTGAGGTCGAGGACCCGGTTCCACGACGAGGCGTCGTGTTGGTCCAAGGGAGCACCCCAGGTTGCTCCGGCGTTGTTGACCAGCACGTGAACCTCGGGATGGCTGGCGGCCACCGATTCGGCGAAGGTGCGGCACCCATCCTCGGTGGACAGGTTGGCGGGAATGGCGCTGATGGTGCCGAAGCGAGACAGATCGTCCACCGTGGCCTGGCAGGCATCGGGCTTTCGTGACGCCACGATCACCTCGGCCCCGCCGGCCACGAACCCAGCTGCGATCATCTTGCCTATTCCGCTGGTGCCACCGGTGACGACCACCGTCTTGCCGGCCACCGAGAACAGGTCGGCTGGGGAGGTGGGGGCGATGTGGTGGTCAGTGTCGGTCATGGCGGGCAAGGTACACCGGGGCCGTTCCGGTCAGGGCGCCGCCCGATGCCGGGGCGACGTGGGGGAATATAAGCCTGGATCCGCCGAAAGGCAGAGCCTTCCGGCGGAGTTGGGTCGCCGGCCTGACGGCCGACGTCTTCGCTGCTGCGACCGGCGAAGCCGATCTCCGCAGGTCTCGGGGGCTCCGCCACGAAGGGCTCTGCCCCCGAACCCCCGCCCAGTCCTGTGACTTCAGCTCGTCAGGCAGTCGAGCCCCAATTGTGGGCGCACATAGAGCCGGATTCGCCCGGGTGACCAGGGACAATCGAACACGACCCAAGGTCGATCGGTGGATCCAGGATAAGGAGGTGAGCGGATACCCAGGTGATCACCGCCGCTGGCATGTTGGGCAGTGCGTGGTGCCGCGGCCCGCGACCACCGACCGCCGGAGCGTTGTCTGGCATCGCGGGCACGGTTCGCCGGCTCGGCCGTAGCAGGCCAGGTGAAGCTGGTTCGAACCGGTGGAGCCGTCCACCGCCCGGTAGTCGCGCAGCGTCGTGCCTCCGTTATCGATGCCAGCGGACAAGACCTCGCGGATGGCGGCGTGAAGCCGAGTGGCCGCCGGGCGACTAATCCGGCGGCTGGCTGGATGGAGCCGGGCGGACCATAGGGCTTCATCGGCATAGATGTTCCCGACGCCAGCCACCGGGCGTTGGCTGAGGAGCTGGGTCTTGACCGGCTGGCTACTTCGACGCAGCGCCGACCACAGGCTGGCCGGTGTGAACTCGGCATCGAACGGCTCCGGTCCGAGCGCGGCCAGCGTGGGCAGCGATGACAGGTCCTGGTCGACCACCGCCACCCGACCGAATCGTCGAACGTCTCGCAAGGCCAAACGGGTCCCGTCGTCGAGATTCCACCAAGCCCGGTCGTACCGATCGGCGGGTGTGAACTCGGGGTCGACTCGAAGTTGACCGGTCATACCCAGGTGCACGACCAGCCGGCGTCCGTCGTCGAGGGTGACCAACAGGTACTTTCCCCGTCGGTCGACGCCGGTGATCACGTGCCCCTCGGCCTCGATAGCGGCCTGGAAGCGGTCCGAGGGGTGGCTGCCGGCATTCTGTATTCGTCGCCCGGTCACGAGCGGGGCCAGGCCCCTTCTGACCGTCTCGACCTCGGGCAGCTCGGGCACGGCTGGCAGGGTAGCGACCGGGCGGACGCGATCGGTGTGGGGTGGAGTTTCCGTGGTCCTTACGAACTCTCGGTTCGGGCCGATGAGGTGAAGGTGAAGCCTGGAACCCTCGCCCTGTTCGTTGGGGGTGCGCTCTCTCCGCTCGGGGTGTTCAGGCGTCGGGCCCGAGACGAATGGCTGGGAGAACTGGCTGACATCAGGACCGATGCGCTTGGCGACCATGCGGCCGGCCTGGATGAACGTCCCCACATCGAACGGCCCGATTCGGCCGAATCAATGCGGGAGGTTGATCCTTCCGGCTCGATCTCCATCGATCCCTCCGAAGTTCCTGACGCCACAGAACCAGAACCAGACGGGGAGGGCGAGCAAGGCCACCACATCGAGCCACCAGAAGTCACCGAAGTCGGCATCGGAGCGTCGGGTAACACCCCGCGGGATTCCGAAACGGCAGAGGTCGACGAAGCTCGACCATCTCGGGTTCAACCGGCCCCCGACCACCGGCCCGAGCCACATCGGGAACGGCCAAGCGAGCTGTGGCACCCCGACCTGTCGATCGGTCTGATCCCACCGGAACCACCAGCACATGAGGAACGTCTCTCGCCGGGGGAGGTGATCGTTCCGGACGGGGGCGAAGCGTCTGGTCAGGCCGTCGAGCATGGTTCGGTCAGTGCTGGTGACCTCTCCTTGGGTGGGGGCTCCTTCGATGCCCTTGGACTGGGGGTGGGCGGTGACGGTGATGCCGGTGTAGATCCTGCCGACTCGGCCCCGCCGCCCTATGACGTATTCGATGCCTCGGACCTGGGGGTAGAGCCGGCCGAACCGCTGATCGGTTCCAGCCCCGCGGACTGGGGTGTGTCCCCACCCATCGAACCAGTAGCGAGCCCGGACCTGCCACCTGCCCGGATACCGCCACCGTCCGATGTCTTCGACGTTGTTCCGCCCCAACCCAAGGGCATCGAGCCCATTCCGAGCCGGCCGATCGGGAAGCGCTTCCGAATCTCGGACGGTTCGCTCCGTGGCGAGGATTCACATGTAGCCACACCGGCCGCCGCCCCGGCCGAAGGGCCTGAGTCGGTTGGTTCGATGCCGCCGGCACCGTCTGGGCCCATGACCACTCCCACCGCCCGGCGTTCGTTGTTCGGGAACCCGGTGCCCGCCCCGACAGGTCATCCTTCGGTCGAACCCGACGACATGTCGACCACGCTCGACCCCTCATCAGCGGTGGACCTTGGGGCTGTGGGCGTACCGTCTCCGCCCGCCATCGCTGGGATGGACATCCTCGATGTTCGCTCAGATGGGACCGTGGCGGTCGAGGTCGGCAGCATCAGGCTGGCTCCGGGTCTGGTGCGAGAGGTGTCGAGGCTCGGGGGGACAATCGGCCTGCGGGTGGACGCTGGATGGTGCTGGGTCGCCTCGCCAGCCGGGGCCGAGCCGGTTCTGCTCACGTTGACCACAGGCACGCTGAGCATCCCGGCTGGGACCAGCGCCTTGACCGTGGTGGAAGCCGATGGCTCGGTGTTCGTAAGCGTGGTGCGCGGCACGGCCTCGCTGGATCGGCCGGTCGGCTCGGTGCAGTTGGGTGTGGGGAGCATCGCCCAGCTCAGCCGGGACGGAACCCTTCACACCGACACGGCGACACCCGAGGAGATGGCTTCTGACCCGGTGCTGACCCGGAACCTCCTGCTCGACGAATCCTGACCAGCCCTGCCGTGGTGATGGGTCGGCTCGCGTATCCGTTCGCCTCCTCAGCGAGACGGCAGTTCCACCACCATCCGACAGCCCTTGGGGTGGCGCTGCTCGGCCCGGATCCGGCCGTCGTGCAATTCGACGATCCATCGGGCAATGGCGAGACCCAAGCCGGATCCCCCTTCGTCGGCCGACCTGGCCTCATCTGTTCGGTAGAAGCGTTCGAACACCCGTGACGCTGCCTCCGGTGGGATCCCCGGCCCGGTGTCGAGCACCTCCATCACCACCGCGCCTTCAACCAGCCGTGCCGTCAACACGACCTCGCCGCCATCGGGGGTGAAACGAGCGGCGTTGTCGGCAAGGTTGGCGAACACCTGGTGGAGACGCTCGGGATCGCCGTCGAGAGTCAGGTCGATCGGCTGTACGTCGACCCTGAACTCGATCCGGGGGGAGTGCAACGCCGCCTCGTCGGCGACATCCTCGAGCATCGCGGCCACCAGGAACGGGAGCCGGTGGAGCAGGGTTCCACCCGATTCCAGACGACTCAGATCGAGGAGCTGGGTGACCAGGCGCTGGAGTCTTTCGGTCTGAGCCAGCATGGTCCTCAACAGGGTGGGATCAGGCTCGACCACCCCGTCGACCACATTCTCCAACGTTGCTCTCAAGGCGGAGATGGGTGTTCGGAGCTCGTGGGAGACGTTGGCCACCAGGTCCCGTCGTTGGCGGTCCACCTCGGCCAGCTCTCGGGCCATGTGGTTGAAGGCGTCGGCCAGGCGCCCCACCTCATCGGCTGAGGACACCTCGATCCGTTCGGCCACGTTGCCGGCGGCCATGGACGTGGCGGCCCGTTCCATGGACCGCAACGGTGAGGTCATGCCACGACTGAGCAGCTGGACCATCCCCAAGGCGATCAACGCCGCCACGCCAGCACGAAACTGGGCTCTGAAGTTGAGCACGATTCCCAGCTCGTTGACGGCAAGGGTCACCGCAACCGCGGCCACGATGACGATCGACAACTTGACCTTGATCGAGCGAAGTTGGCTGAGGGGACTGGCCATGGCTCAACCCAGGGTCGGCGGTGCTGGCCCGGTGGCGCCGCGGCCAGCACCTTCGGCTTGGTCGGGCTGATCTCCCAGGCCGTAACCCACACCGTGGACCGTTCTGATCACGTCGTCGCCGAGCTTGCGGCGCAAGGCCCGGACGTGAGAGTCGACGGTGCGAGCGCCTGATCCGTCGCGATAACCCCAAACGTCGGCCAGAAGCTGTTCACGGGTGAGTATCCGACCCGGCCGTTCGGCCAGACAGACGAGGAGGTCGAATTCGGTGGGGGTCAGGTGGAGCGGTTCACCGTGGGTTCGGACCCTTCGGGCCTCGACGTCGATCTCGATCCCGTCGTCGAGGGTGATGGTGCGCGTCGGTTGAGCGCCCGACAGGGCATCTATCCGACGGAACAGGGCCTGGACTCGAGCCTGGAGCTCTCGCATGGAGAACGGCTTGGTCAGGTAGTCGTCGGCGCCCACGGCCAAGCCCACGACCAGATCGGTCTCGTCGTCGCGGGCGGTCAACATGAGAACCGGAACATGTCGATCTCGCTGGATCCTTCGGCACACCTCCAGCCCGTCCATCCCCGGCAGCATCAGGTCCAAGATGACCAGGTCTGGCTGCCAGGAATCGGCTTGGGCCAGTCCGCTCAGCCCGTCTGGTGCGGTGTGCACCTCGTGGCCCTCGGTGCGCAGCCGGGCTGCCACCGCGTCGGCGATGAGAGGTTCGTCCTCTATCACAAGGATCTTCCGGGCCATTGGGCCAGGGTACCGGCGGGCCCGGCGTTGCTCAGGCCAACCCTTCTTCCCGGCGAGTTGCAGGTGCGGGGTCGTGACCCGTTGTTCGGCCAAGTCAGCATGGGAGCAACGAGGCCGTTGAAAGGGCCGGATCGCACGGATCTGACGGACCGTCAGGGGGTGGCGGCAGCCCCCGGGAGGTGCTCTAGCGTCAACCCCATGTCCGACTACACCCCGCCACTGAGCGACATCGCCTTCCTGCTCGACCACATCACGCCGATCGCAGGCCTCACCGCGCTCGACGCCTACTCCGGCGTCGACCGGGAGTCGGTCGACGGTGTCCTAGAAGAGTTCGGGCGGCTAATGGCCGACGTCTGGGCTCCTACCAACGCGGCGGGAGACAACGAGGGCAGCCATGTAGAGGGAGACACCGTTCGGACTGCCACCGGGCACAAGGAGGCCTACCAGGCTTACCGCGATGCCGGGTGGGGAGCGGTTCCCTTCGAGGAGGCCTACGGCGGCGGCGGCTTCCCGTGGATCGTGGGCATCGTGATGCAGGAGATGCTCAACAGCGCCAACATGGCGCTGGCCATGGCTCCACTGCTCACCCAGGGTGCCATCGACGCGATCTTGCACCACGGAAGTGAGGAGCAGAAGGAGACCTACCTGCTCAAGATGGTGTCGGGCGAGTGGACGGGCACCATGAACCTCACCGAACCCGACGCCGGTTCAGACGTGGGCGCGCTGCGGGCCAAGGCGGTGCCTGCCGGTGACGGCAGCTACCTGATCAGCGGCCAGAAGATCTTCATCACCTTCGGTGAGCACTCCTTCACCGACAACATCGTCCACCTCGTCCTGGCCCGCACCCCAGATGCTCCCGCCGGGACCAAGGGGATCTCGCTGTTCATCGTGCCCAAGTTCATGGTCAACGACGACGGATCGCTTGGCGAACGCAACGACGTCCACGTGGTGTCGGTCGAGCACAAGATGGGCATCCGGGCCAGCCCGACCTGCGTGTTGGCCTACGGCGACAACTCCGATGGCGCGGTGGGCTTCCTCGTCGGCGAGGAGAACGCGGGCATGCGCTACATGTTCACCATGATGAACAACGCCCGCCTGGGGGTCGGTGTCGAAGGCTTGGGTCTGGCCGAGCGGAGCTACCAGCAAGCCCTCGCCTACGCCAAGGAGCGCAAGCAGGGCTATGCCCCCGGAGCGGTCCGCGGCGAGAAATCCTTCATCATCGAGCACCCCGATGTTCGCCGTCAGCTCCTGACCATGAGGTCGTACACAGACTCGATGCGCGCCCTTTGCTACAAGGTTGCCGAGCAGATCGACATCGCCCGCCACGGCGCCGACGAGGCCACCCGCACGGAGGCCCAGGAGATGGTCGACCTGCTGATCCCGCTCACCAAGAGCTACTGCACCGACGTGGCCGAGACCGTCACCTCGATCGGCATCCAGGTGCACGGTGGCATGGGGTTCATCGAGGAGACCGGTGCGGCCCAGCACTACCGGGACGCCAAGATCACCCAGATCTACGAAGGAACCAATGGCATTCAGGCCATGGACCTGGTGGGACGCAAGCTGCCCATGCGTGCTGGCGGTGTTTACCAGGACCAGTTGGCCCGCATGCGTTCTACGTTGGGTGACCTGGCCGGGAACGATCAGCTGGTTCCCGTGGCCCGGGAGTTGGCTGCCGCCCTCGACGCGCTGGAAGACGCCACCAACTGGATCCTCTCCGAGGGGCTCGCTGATCCGGTTCAGGCTCTCTCGGCCGCCACGCCCTACCAGCGGCTCTTCGCCACCACTGTGGCCGGCTGGCTGATGGCTCAGCAGGCCCTGGCCGCGGTGTCGGTGGGAGAAGGCACCTCTGGCGCCGACCAGGCCCGGGCCAAGTTGGTGTCGGCCCGCTTCTTCGCCGAACACCTGCTACCCCAGGTCCACGGGCTGGTGGCACCGGTCAAGGCCGGCAAGACCGACCTGTTCGCGTTGACCGCCGACCAGTTCTAGTCGCCAGGAGGTCCGACCAAAGGCGCGCGCGAGAGCTTCGCCTCACCGCGCGCGCCTTTGGTGGTGAACTGAACCTCGGCGTGGAAGGTCCACGTTGCCGTCGGAGTCGAACCCTAGATCCGGAACCGGGTTTAGGGCGGGCGGTCCTCAGTTCGGCCTGATGCCTGCCGATTGGCACTGACAGTGCAGAAATACCAAGTCTCGGAGGCCATGACCTCAGCCATGTCGACGGGCCTGGCCCGGGCGCGGGCCGTGCGCGCCCTCGCCGAGGTCGGGTTGCCGTCAGATGGTCTGGTCCGAGCCGACAGCGTCACCAACGAGGTGTGGTTCACCGGTAGCTACGTGGTCCGGGTTAACCGAGATGCCAGCCCCCGCCTGTACCGCGAGGCGGTGTTGTCCCAAGTCCTGCCGTCCGAGGTCGGGTATCCGCCGATCGTTCAACACGGCGGAGAGATCGGTAGCGACTGGCTGATCCTGGAACGGATCCCCGGCGTTCCGTTGAGTCGGGCGTGGCCCAACATGACCATGCAGCAGCGACGCCGAGCCGTGTCCCAGCTCGCCGACCGGCTGAAGGTGATCCACTCCACCATCTGTCCTCGTCTCGACGGTCTTGGCTCGGTGCCTCAGCTCTTGGACTCGGCTCCGACCGGGGCCCAGGCCGTCACCCGGCTGTTGGAATCGATCGACGAGGCGGCTCGCCTTCCCAACGTCGATCCTGCGGTCATGGGCGAAGCGGCCGACCTGGTCACCTCGATCTGTTCGGCGCTCGACCCGTTCGATTCCTCGACCATCGTTCACGGCGACCTGACCTTCGAGAACATCATGTGGAACGGGACCGACATCGCGGCCATGTTGGACTTCGAGTTCGCCCGCCCCGCCCCAGCCGATCTCGATCTAGACGTGCTGCTCCGCTTCGTCAGCCTGCCCCAACTGCACGTGGCCCCCGATTACGAGGCCCGTACCCGCCCCGAGGACTACGCCGAGGTCCCGTGGTGGTTGGCCGAGGACTACCCCGAGCTGTTCGCACATCCGCGCCAGTTCGACCGATCCCGGGTGTACAGCGTGGCGTGGGACGTGCGGGAGATGTTGGCGTACCCACCCAGCGACACCCTGCGCAACCTGCACCGCCATCACCCCTACCGGCGGTTGACCAACGTCTTGCGAGGTAGCTCGTATCTGGATCGTTTCAACGGAGAGGTCGTCCACGACTTCTGACCGTTGCCAGCGGTCCGGTCACGATCGGGTCTTTCGGTGTCAGGACAGTGCTGACACCACCGCGTCGTTCAGCTCGGGCCACCGGTGGCGAGCCCAGGGGCCGAACGGCTCGTCGGTCAGCACGACGAGGGCATGGTCCAGGTTCGGATCTACCCAGATGAAGGTGCCGGCCGCTCCGAAGTGGCCGAACGTCGATGGCGCGTTGGCCGACCCGGTCCAGTGCGGAGATTTGTGACCACGGATCTCGAACCCGAGTCCCCAGTCGTTGGGGGTCTGGCGTCCGAACCCGGGAAGTACGCCGTCCAGCCCGGGGAACTGGACCGACCGAGCAGAGTGGAGCGTTTCAGTGTGTACCAAGGTCGGTCGCATCAGTTCCTGAGCAGTTCTGATCATGTCACTGACCGTCGAGGTGGCCCCGTATGCCAGCGAGTCCAGACGCAAATCTGTGGACCGCATGTCCAACGCGACGAATACCGCTTCGGTGACGTATTCGGTGGCGGGTATTCCGGCCCGTGCCGTCAGGTGATTGGCCAGCGCGTCGAACCCGGTGTTCGAGTAGATCCGGGTGCGTCCCGGTGGTTGGAGCAGACCGGTATCGAACCCATATCCGCCGGCATGGGCTAGAAGGTGTCGGACCGTCACATCTCGAGCCTCATCGGGAACGGCTGGCTCGTCTAGGTCCAAGGTGCCTTCCTCGACGGCGATGAGGCAGCCCAGCGCGGCGAGCGGTTTGGTCACCGAGGCGAGCGCGAAGCGGTGGTCCAGGTCGCCAACGGTGGCGATGGGCCCGTCAGGAGCCACAACCGCGGCCGACACGTTGGCCGCGGGCCATGTGGCGGTCTGGGCCAACGCCTCGTCGAGCAGGTCAACCATGGTCGTTCGCGTCGAGGGGTGGACGAGTGGGTCCTTCGAGCCCCGTCGCCTTGGTGGGTTCGCACATGTCGCCAGCCGAGGGTAGTGCCGAGTCAGGTGCGCATCGGGCGTGGCGATCTCAGGCGGTGAGGTTCGGCACGGTACCCTGGTGAGACGGGGCGGCGCCCACCCTCGTTTCCGGGCGGCCCCGTGGGTCTACTTCCAATGCGTGCTCGAAGCCTGACGCCGGAGGCCGGACCCTCCAGCCGCAGACGCCATCGGAGCTCAGACCATGACCACCTCGTTCGACGCACTCGGCGTCGCCCCCGACCTAGTCGCAGCCTTAGCGGCCCGAGGAATCACCACCGCCTTCGCCATCCAGGAACTGACCATCGCCGATGCGCTTGCTGGCCGGGACGTCTGTGGCAAGGCCAAGACCGGGTCGGGCAAGACGCTCGCCTTCGGGCTGCCGGTTCTCCAGGCTGTCAAGAAGGCCGAGGCTCGGCGGCCACGGGCACTGATCTTGGTACCAACCCGAGAGTTGGCCACCCAGGTCAAAGATGAGCTGGGTCTGATCGGCCAAGCGCGAGATATCACGGTGGCAGCCGTGTACGGCGGTGCCGACATCGAGCGTCAGATCCGAGAGCTCCAAGATGGCGTCGAGGTGGTGGCAGCCACACCCGGGCGAATGATCGACCTGATCGATCGCAAAGAGGTCGATCTCGTCGACGTAGGAGTTGTGGTTCTCGAC
This sequence comes from Microthrixaceae bacterium, assembly GCA_016702505.1. Classification (NCBI taxonomy): domain Bacteria; kingdom Bacillati; phylum Actinomycetota; class Acidimicrobiia; order Acidimicrobiales; family Microthrixaceae; species Microthrixaceae bacterium. Next base: position 70 of record JADJDU010000011.1, on the reverse strand, counting down.
GAGGCCGACCGAATGGCAGACATGGGGTTCTTGCCCCAAGTCGAGTGGATCCTGCGCCACATCCCCGGTG